>JAFQIC010000043.1 GCA_017397745.1 Bacilli bacterium | reverse complement strand
AATACTTCGCTTATTGACATATATACTACTACATTTTTTATTTTTTTTCAATTTTTATGTCTTTTTATGCCTATTTTACGGGCAGTTAAATAAATAATCTTATTTTTTCACTAACCGTGCGTTTATCTCTAAATTTAACGTTTGTTACCTTTGTATAGTATAGATTTGCAAACTAACTAAAGCAAGTTTCACCAAATTATTTTGATGTGTTTTCTCCATTTCCTATATATTTTATTACCTTAAATTATTAATTTTTTAACGTTCCTATAGATACTACATATATACCATCATCACGTTTGTACGAATAATCAGTTCCTGTTAATATCATCAAAAATGATGGCTAACCGCATTTATCTAACTATATTTTTAAATTTCAAAAGATTATTTGCTGCTTCATCTACATATCCAGCTCCAAGTTTAATTTCAATTGTTCCGCATTTTCCACTACTTGTTCTAAGTATAGCATACAACTTTACAAAAAAAAGCAATTTTTATTTTACATTTTAAGAAAGATTTGTTTTACAAAAAAAGAAAAAAACATTTAAAACTTTGATGAGTTCAATTTTTTTCTTTTTTAATTTAATTTTTTTATTTTATTCACTTCTAAGAGCTTCAACAGGATCTTTTTTACTTGCAACTTTTGAAGGAATGAGTCCTGCGATAATTGTAAGCAAAACACTTATTAATACTAATATAATTGCTCCTAATATAGGTAATTTCGATATATTAGAAATGTTTACAATATTTTTTATAATTATATTAATTGGAATATTTAATAATATTGTTACTAATATACCTAAAACTCCTGAAGAAAGTCCTACAATAAAAGTTTCTGCATTAAATACTCTAGATATATCTTTTTTTCTAGCCCCTATTGCTCTTAATATACCAATTTCTTTAGTTCTTTCAAGAACAGATATATAAGTGATAATACCTATCATTATTGAAGAAACAACTAATGATATAGACACAAAAGCAATTAAAACATAGCCAATGACATCTATAATAGTTGAAACTCCTTGCATCATAAGTCCCACAAGATCAGTGTACTGTATCATATTTTCATCATTACCACTATTTTCTGCATCATTATTGTATTTATTTATCAAATTAACTATTTTATCTTTAGATTCAAAATCTTTTGGATATATATTTATAATTGATGGTTTTTCTAAATCAACAGCACCTATTTCTACAAGAACACTTTCATAAGTCGAATATGCTTGTTTATTATAAGAATCAACAAAAGTTTTTACTTCTCCTGGCGAAAGAGTGCTTAAATACATTTTTTGCTCATAGGTTAAATCATTTATATTAAACTCTTTTCCATTACCAAAAGTATGACCAGTTAAAATATTTATTTCAGTATTTTCTTTTTGTTCTTTTGCAATTTCAGATTCATTTATACTATTTATTACATATTCAGTTAACTCTTTTGTATATAAAACCCCACCTGTAGTATTTGATGAAAGTGCTTCCTCATTTGGTTTAATTATACCAACAACTTCTATACTTAAAGCCTCATTTAGTATTTCTTTCATATAAGAATTATCTTCTTGTTTATTAATCCAAATTCCATTTTCTTTTTTATAATAATCCGAATTTAGAACTAACTTAAATTTTAAATTTAAAAGTTCTTCTATTTCGTATTCAGTTTTTGTAACCTCTACTTCTTCACCTTTAAGTATTTTATTATACATTTCTTTAAGTTCTGATGCATTTTTTAGTCCAAGAGCATATAAAGTAAAATCAGTTATTTCATTATTTTCATCTACTAATATAACAACTTCATTATATTTTTCCGGCCATCTTCCTTCTACTATCTGGTATAACGACTCATTTATTTCTTTATTATCAAACATTTCTTTAAAAACATTTGTAGAAATCATCATATTAGAATTATTCATGCCAAACTCATTTAATATTTCATTTGGATTTACTTTTACTACTTCTTCACTATCTTTATAAAGTTGTAAATTTAAGTTATAACCATAACTTACATCACTTGAATAATCTTTTATTTTAGAGTCTTCTATATAATCTTTAAACTTTTCTAAATTATTTTTTTGAACGTTACTAGTCATAGTACTCATCATTTCAACCATTAAATCATTAGAATGAATTTTACCATCAGAATGTTTTTCTTTTTCATTTCTATTCATTATTGATGTCATAAATTCTTCAGTACTTATAGTTGTTTCTTCTATTGTAAGCGGATAACTTGAAAGAGTTTCTTCTTCTACTGAAGTAATATATGATTTAACTCCATGAGATAAAGATAAAATGAGCGCAATACCTATTATACCTATAGAGCCGGCAAAAGCAGTCAATATAGTTCTTCCTTTTTTAGTCATTAAATTATTTAAACTAAGACTTAATGCCGTTTTAAACGACATAGATGTTTTTTTACTTTTAATTTCTTTTACTTCTTCATTTTCTATTTGTTTTTCTTTACCATCAAAAGGATCTGTATCATCTATCACTTTGCCATCAAAAAGTTTTATTATTCTAGAAGAATATTTTTCAGCAATATCAGGATTATGAGTAACCATAATAATAAGCCTATCTTTTGATATTTCTTTTAAAATATCCATAACTTGCTCACTTGTTTTAGAATCGAGTGCACCTGTTGGTTCATCGGCAAGTAAAATATCAGGATCGTTAATAAGAGCTCTTGCGATAGCTACTCTTTGCATTTGACCACCAGAAAGTTGATTAGGTTTTTTATTTATATGTCTTTCAAGCCCTACTTTTTTTAAAACTTCCTTAGCTCTTTTTATTCTTTCAGATTTAGATATACCCGAAAGAGTTAAAGCAAGTTCTACATTCGACAAAACTGATTGATGCATAATTAAATTATAACTTTGAAAAACAAATCCTACTCTATGATTTCTATAACTATCCCAGTCATTATCACTATATTTTTTTGTACTAACACCATTAATTATAAGATCTCCTGTATCATATTTATCAAGTCCACCTATTATATTTAAAAGTGTTGTTTTACCTGAACCTGACGGTCCTAAAATAGATACAAATTCACTTTCTCTAAAATTTATAGAAACGTTATTTAAAGCAGTTTGTTTTAAATCATCTGTCTCATAAGTTTTACTTATTTTTTTTATTTCTAACATAAATTATCCTTTCCTAAATTTTAAATATCCATATAAATAATATGTTTTAAAATTTATTTAATACATAACCTTAAATTCTATAAAGTTTTTTACTTCTTTATAATTCTATCACTATAAAAACAATAAGTAAATTTTTTATTAAAACTTTCATAAAATTTACACAAAAAAAGACACTATTTTATATTAATGTCATTTTTTAAAGGTTTATTATTTACTGATATATCATAATTAGTAGGTCCTTTTATACATTTACCATCTATATCAAATCTTGATGAGTGACAAGGACAATCCCAAGTTTTTTCTTCCTCATTAAATAAAAGGCTACATCCTAAATGAGGACATTTATTATAAACTATATGTTTTTTTCCATTTTCATCTTCAAAGCAAGCTAAGCTTTTTCCGTTATCATTTATAAAACTTACATTTTTAGGATACCAAATTTTATTTTTAAATATTTTAGTTCCTAAAATTGTATTTAAATTATTAAATATATAAGCCGGTACTTTTAATAAATTTAAAAATGTTATTCTATTAGGATTAAAAAGATTAGCATATTTATTTTTATATCCAAGTATGTTATCTGAAATAATTTTTGCTGAAAGAACTCCATTTGTCATGCCCCATGTATTAAACCCAGTAGCAACGTATAAATTTTTTCTAATCTCACCTATATAAGGAAGAGAATCAGGTGTCATAACATCTACATTTGAATATTTCATTATAATATCCTTTTCTTTTAAATTAAATATTTTTTTTACATCTTCAAAATGTTTTTTATCATTTTGCTTGTATGCAGTATTATGACTTTTAGCAAGTGAAATTTGATAGATTTTACCCTTATTTTCATAAAATCTACATGAATATATAGGCTTTTTTAAACTTATAAAAGTTAAATTTTTATCTTTTTTTACCCTACTAACTACCATATATGATTTTTCTATATAACTTTTAATTGGAAGCATAAAAGGAAATGTAAAATACGGATACTGCGAAGCCATTATAACTTTATTCGCAGTTATTTTAAAATTCTTCCCAAAACAAATATATTTATCTTTTAATTTTTGAATTCTTAATACTTTAGTATTTTCATATATCGGAATATTTAAACTATTTAATTTTTTATATAAAAATTTTAAATATTTTATAGGATTAAATATGTATGTATCTTTAACGTAATAAGCATCATAATTATTTTTATTGAAAATAATTTTTTTTGATTTTATATCAATGTTGTTATTTCTTAAAAATTCTACTTCTTTTTTAAGAGTAAGAATATCTTTTTCATTACTTGAAAAAAGATAAGAAGGAACCTCTTTTAAATCACAATTTATTCTTTCTTTTAAAACTATTTCTTTTAGTAATTTTGAAGCATATATTTGACTTTCTAAATAAAGAGTAGCATTTTCGTAAGAAGAATTATTAATTATATTATTATAAATATTTTCTTGTAGATAATTAATTTTAGCAGTTGAATTTAATGTTATTCCATGACCTATAATACTAGCATCTACTACGCAAATATTTTTATTCTTTAAAAAATAAGCCGTAGTAAGACCAGTTATTCCCGCACCTATAATTAAAATATCAACTTTTTTGTTAAAATTTAATTTTTCAATATTTCTTTTTTTTTCATCAATATTCCATATACTCATAAATATTCTCCTTTAAAATAAAAGAATGACATTAAGTCACCTTCTATAAGAATTCCTTTAACTTTTCAACTGCTTCTTCTTGATTTTTTACATATTCTTCAACAAGTTTATTAACTTTTTCATCAGGGTTTTTATGATTTAAAAGTTTTCTTCCTTCAATAATCCCCATATTAGTTCCTTGAAGAAGAATTTCTGCGATTTTAGAATTACTTTTATCCATCATTGTTTTCATTTCTATCCCATACCAAGTCATCATTTTATTCATTGTACTTGTTTCTCTAGCTGACTCATCACTGTATTTTGGATATAACGAAGTTATTTCATCATGTATTTTTCTATAACCATCATATTGTCTTTCTAATAATTCCCTAAAATTATTATCTTCTGTTTTTTCAAGAACGAAGCTAATTGCATCCATGCCCATACAGGCACCTTTGTTAAGTTCATCTAATACATCAATTTCAATTTTCTTTTCCATGTTATTATTATAAACAAGTTTTTTATTTATATACAAAAAAAGAAAATCTTTTTTGATTTTGCATTTTAATTTTTTCTAGTATATAAAATGTGTTTATATTTTATATTATTTTCTTCATGTTCACTTAAGATTTCTTTTTTCCACACTTGTTTTTTTATTAAAGGGAAAAATGTATCAGCTTCTTTTTCATCATCTATTTCTGTTATGAGGAGTTTATTAGAATAATCTATAAACTCTTTATATATTTGTCCTCCACCTATTATCATGACTTCTTCATTTAAAGATTCAATATATTGAAGTGCTTCTTCAACACTATGCAAGATAACTACAGAAGGATCTAGTTTTAAATCTTGTTTTGTAAGAACAACATGTTTTCTATTTGGTAGTAATCCAGGAAGAGAATAAAATGTTTTGCTTCCCATTAAAATAGTCTTTCCTATAGTATTTTCTTTAAAGAATTTTAAGTCTTCTTTTATTCTCCACAAAAGATTATTATCTTTTCCAAGTTCATTATTTTTTCCTATTGCCGCGATTAAAGTTATATTTTTCATATCTATATTCCTAAATCAAATTTCATTGGAGGATTTTTTTCTTTTATTTTTTCTCTTGGATATCCTCTAACTTCTATATCATCAATTGTAAAATCATAAAAATTAGTTTTTTCTTCATTTAAATATATTTCTATATTACAATCAACGCCTTCTCTTTCAAGCATTTCTTTTGCTTGAGGTATATGTCTATCATAAATTTGAATATTATTATAAAACCACGTAAATCTACCAACCTTCATTCCTAAGTGTCTCGCGATTAAATGTTGAAGTACTAAATATTGCATCTGATTTATACAACCCGCAGTCATAAAATCACTTGATCTTTGAGTCAGACACATATCCAAATAATCCTGGCCATCTTTTTCATGTCTTACATTCCACTGAGTTAAAAATGCACAAGGTTTAAGTCCATGTTTTTCTTTAAAATCATCTTCTTGCCATAAACTCATTATATGCCTTCTACCATCAGGATCTTTTTCCAATCCTTCTAAAAGATTTTTTACAAGCCTATGTCTTTTTACTGTTTCACCATAAACAGAACCTATAGTTCTATTTCCAATATCCCATTCATCCCACCATGTAACATTATATTTATTTTTTAAAACCTCTAAATCATTTGATTCATCTTGATAAATCCATAATATTTCCCCAATTGCACTTTTTATAGCAATAGGTCTTAACGTTATTAAAGGAGTTTCTCCTTTAGAAATATCATAAGTACACATACCATGATTAACACTTAAAGTATGAGCTGGTGTTCCATCTGAATATTTCGGTCTAGGATTTATATCTTTGCACCCTTCTTCTAAAATTCTCTTTAATATTTCTTTAGTATATATATCTCCTTTTGTCATCTTTTACCTCCTATATTAATTTTATCATAAAAAGCATCTGAATAAA
Source organism: Bacilli bacterium (assembly GCA_017397745.1). GTDB lineage: Bacteria > Bacillota_I > Bacilli_A > RF39 > UBA660 > RGIG1840. Next base: position 7,619 of record JAFQIC010000043.1, on the reverse strand, counting down.
AATAAATTTGTAAATATCAATCTATTTTTAAACAAAATTTTCATTTGTTCGCTTGTTTTATAAATTTAATATTAAAGTGTTGTTTATCAAACAATTATTTATTATAACGCTGTTGGATACATTTGAAATATATCAGATGCTTTCCCTTTCTTTTTTTCAGATGATAAAAGAAAGGTGGTGGTATTTATGACAAAAAGAGAATTTTCTTTATTTATTATAATATTACTACTATTCTTAGTAATAATTATTTTACTTCTAAAATAGTAAAAGCATCTGATTTCACAACTATGTGATTTCAGATGCTATATCCATAAGGGAGTGCATTTGATCAACCATAATCAAATGTATCCTTCTTTTATTTTATGCAAGTTTCCTTGACATACTCATAATAACATAAAAACGACTTTTTAACAAGTCGTTTTCTATTATTTACTCGTAGTCCGAGTTTAGTATCAATCTGGTGCAGGTGAAGGGACTTGAACCCCCATGGATTGCTCCGCTAGATCCTAAGTCTAGTGCGTCTGCCAATTTCGCCACACCTGCTTTAAAAAAATGGTGGACCTTGTAGGACTCGAACCTACGACCGCCCGGTTATGAGCCGGATGCTCTAACCAACTGAGCTAAAGGTCCACTGCGTTATTAATAATAACACATTTATAAATATAAAACAAGTAAAAAAAAGAAAAAAATTAATTTTTTCCTTCTAATTTACATAATAAGTCAATTTTAAACATTTCTTTTTGAGCATTTGCTTTAGAAATCATTATACCTTTGTATGCAGTTAATTCAGATTTATGGCCATCCATAAGAATTTTTTCTGGCTCAAGAGTATTAAGCATAACAGTATTTTGAGCTTTATATACAGAATAATTAAGTTTTACTTCTCCATATACTTTTATAAACAAACTATCTGTAGGAAGTTTTAACTCGTATGTTTCTGTTTGCTCATGCTTATTAATTGAAATAAGCTCGCCAACGAAATCACCAGCTCTTAATTTTGGATAGAAATCAAATACAAGTTTTTTATACGCAAGCATATTGTATTTTTTTAAGCTTCTTTCTAACTTTCTAAAGTAATTTTCATCAGTATAATCTAATATATATCTATTATTCATAAATTAAACCCCCTCTAACTTATGTGTATAAATTATACTACATTTTCTGCTTTTTGTCAAGAAATATTTAATTTAGTATTCATTTTGTTTATTTTCAATTTTTTCAATTATGTTTTTAATGTATTTTTCTAAAGTTAAATTTATAGTTTCTTTAGATCCGAATGTTCTATAACTTATACTATTTTCTTCTTTTTCTTTATCTCCTATTATTAATGTATGAGGTATTTTTTTAGTTTGACTTTCTCTCATTTTATATGAAAGTTTTTCATCTCTATCATCTAGTTCTACTCTAATATTATGCTCTAAAAGTTTTTCTTTTATTACATTAGCATATTCTAAATGATACTCATTATTAACAGGTATGATATTTACTTGAATTGGTGCAAGCCATAAAGGAAATGCTCCAGCGTAGTGTTCAATTAATATTCCTATAAATCTTTCAATAGAACCATATATTACTCTATGAAGCATAACAGGTCTTTTCTTTTGTCCATCAGAATCTACATAAGTTAAATCAAATCTTTCTGGAAGATTCATATCAAGTTGTATAGTACCACATTGCCACACTCTCCCTAAAGAATCTTTTATATGAAAATCAAGTTTAGGTCCGTAAAAAGCACCATCACCAGGATTAATTTTACATTCATGGCCAGCGGCATGACATGCTTTTTCTAAGGCTTCCTCTGATTTATTCCAAATCTCTATATCTCCGATATATTTTTCTTCTGGTCTTGTAGACAACTCTATATTATATGTTAGACCAAAAATTGAATACATTCTATCAATGAAATTAATTAGTCTTACTACTTCGCTTTCTATTTGATCTTCTCTCATAAATATATGAGCATCATCTTGAGTAAAAGTTCTAACTCTAAATAAGCCATTTAAAGCACCACTTGCTTCGTGTCTATGCACTTGTCCCAGTTCTCCAATTCTAAGTGGTAAATCTTTATAAGAGTGAAGTCCATTTTTATAAACAAGCATTCCTCCAGGACAATTCATTGGTTTTATTGCAAATACTTTTTCATCAATTTCACTTGTATACATATTTTCTCTATAGTTAAACCAGTGTCCTGATAATTCCCATAAATCTTTATTAAGCATTATAGGTGTTTTAATAAATTCATATCCTTCTTTAGTATGTTCGCTATACCAAAAACTTTCGAGTTCATTTCTTAAAATCATACCTTTATTTAAGAAGAATGGAAATCCTGGACCATATTCACTCATCATAAAAAGTCCAAGTTCTTTACCAAGTTTTTTATGATCTCTTTTTTTAGCTTCTTCTAAGAATTCTAAATATTTTTGTAAATCTTCTTCTGTTTCAAAGCATATACCATATATTCTTTGAAGCATCTTATTATTAGCATCACCTTTCCAATATGCTCCACTTACCTTTAAAAGTTTAAAATGCTTTAGTAGCTTAGTACTCTCTACATGAGGTCCACGACATAAATCGATGAAATCTTCTTGTTGATATGCAGAAATTACAGTATCTTTCTCATCCATTCTACTTATTAAATCTATTTTATATTCATCACCAGAAAACATATCTAATGCTTCTTGTTTAGTAAGTTCTAATCTTTTAATAAGTTTATTATCTTTAGAAATCTTTTTCATTTCTTTTTCAATTTTTAAAAGTTCTTCTTCGCTTATTTTAGTTTCACCTAAATCAATATCATAGTAAAAACCATCCTCTATAACAGGTCCTACCCAAAATTTTGCATCCTTGTATAAATGCTTTACAGCGTGCGCTAAAAGGTGTGCACAGCTATGATTAATTATGTTTAATTTTTCATTTTCTTTAATATTCATATTTTTTCCTTCCTTTCAAATGAAAAAAGGATAGCACTAGGAGCCAATAAGGCGGTACCATCCTTTATTTAACTTTTTTAAAATAACGGTTTTAAAGTCCGTAGGCTATTAACCTCTTTCAAAGGGAGTAACTATTAACTTTATTTATTATCTTCCACCAACCGATAACTCTCTTTAAAATATTAATTAATAATCATATCCTTCTCATTAATTTCTATCTAATTTTATCATATTCATTTAAAGAGTGCAAGTGACTAATTTTTTATAATGCCTCTTTTTTCTCAAACGACGCTTTATAAGTTGAAGTAATATCAAAATTTCTTGTTTTACCAAATGCGTTCATTGTTTTCATAAGTTCACAAAATTCCTCATCAGATAAAGATGTGATATATTCAAAAAGTTCATCTTCAATATGATTTTTATCATCACTTATATTTTTCTTTTTAGAAAAAGGTGATATTAAATCTTCTTCTGGTTTTATTAGTTCACCATCAAACCCCGAAAAGTTTTCTCTTTTAGCTGTATATAAACTCTTACCATTTGAAACCGCTTTATAACTTTGAACCATAGGAAGAGGTTCAATATTAATTTCTATTTTTTCTTCCTCTACTTTTCTTTCCTTTTTTATAATGGGCATTACTTCACCACTTTTGATTTTTTCATTTATTATACTATTAAACGAAGAAGTATCACTAACTAAATCAATACCTTTAATGCAATAATAAAATGGTATAAAAAATCTTAAAACACCTTTCCCATATTTTCTAATTTTATCAGAAGAAGTTATTGGAAGAGTTGTATACCCTCTGTCTCTTAGAGTCCTTTTAATAACATTATCAAGAACAAATAAAACTGTTAGACCAATTGTATTAGACCATAAATGTATAATTATATACGTTTGAAAAAATGCTCCTACCATAACCATTCCCCCTCTTTTAATGGCTTATATTATATCATATTTTTTATATTTTGTCAAAAAAAGAAGCCTTTTTCGCTTCTATTTTTATGCTCTACTTGAATATTTACCATCTCTAGTAGTTATAATTATTTCTTCGCCTTCTGAAATAAATAAAGGAACTTTTAATGTATAACCAGTTTCTATAGTCGCATCTTTTAGTGCTCCACTAGTTGTATTACCTTTAACTGCTTCTTCTGTTTCTACTACTTTATAACTTACTTTTTCAGGAAGAGATATTCCTATAATTTCTCCCTCGTAATTCATAACTTCAACATTTAAATTTTCTTTTAAATATTTAATTTCATCTTTAAGTTTTTCTTCAGCAATTTCAATTTGTTCATATGTTTTATTATCCATAAATACATAAGTATCACCTGAACAATATAAATACATTAGTTCACTTTTATTAACTGTTGCTTTTTCAATTTTAATTCCAGCGTTAAATGTAATTTCTTGAGTAGTATTTGTCCTTAAATTCTTAAGTTTTGTTCTAACAAAAGCGCTACCCTTTCCAGGTTTTACATGTTGAAATTCTACTACCTGATAAATATTACCTTCATGCATTATAGTCATTCCATTTTTCAAATCATTTACATTTATCATTATTAGCTAACCTTTCTTTCGTTATGTGTAGTAGATTTATTACATCTTTTGCAATATTTTTTTATTTCTAATTTACCTTCAGTATTTTTCTTATTTTTACTAGTAACATATCCTATTTCATTACAAACAGAACATCTTAAAGCTATACCTTCTCTGTTTTCTTTCTTTGCCATTTTAAGCACCTCCTTTGTTTAAGAACCATGCTAATTATAACACATTTGTTTTAATTTTCAAAGTAAAAATCAGTAACTTTTTGAGTTATTCTTTTATTTACTAAAGTAGTATATGAACTAGATGTATCACTTATGTTAGGGGACACTACTACAATTGATATATTTTTACCGTTATAATTAGCGAAAGCTCCAAATGTATTTGATAGAGTTTTTGTATCAATCACATTATCATTATTAGTGTCTAAAAACATTTCAGATGTACCTGTTTTACCATATGGATTATACTTTAAATTAATATAACCATATCCTGTTCCACTTTGCATTACCATTTTAAGACCTTCTTTAACTCTATCTATATTTTCTTGTTTTGCTTTTACTTTTCCCATAATTATTTTTTCATATGAATAAATTTCTTCATTAAATTTGCTTTCAGCTTTATAAACACTTTTTAAAAAATGTGGTGCAATTCTTATTCCATTATTTGAAAGTGTCATAATATATTGAAGAAGACTCATAGGAGTATACGTATCATATTGTCCTATTGGAAAATCCAAAAGACTTAATGCTTCTGTATCATTTCCTTTATATCCAACACCTTCACTTGGTAAATCTATTCCTGTTTTAACACCAAGACCAAAACTATTATACATATTTCTATATATATTAAACGCTTCATTATTTAGTATTAATGGAGCATTATAATTATAACTTCCACCTGCAAGCCTAAAAGCAATTAAATATTGGTAATAATTAGAAGAGAGAGCTAAAGCTCTTAAATCATCAACATATCCAAGACTTCTCCAAGAACATTTTTTTTCAGCACCTGAAACTTTTATACAAGAATCAACTACACCATAACCAGGATAAATAATATTATTTTCAAATCCAACTAAGTGAGATGCTGCCTTTACTATAGAACCAGGTGCAAGAGCAAAATTTGTTAAATCAGAAGTCCTATCAATTTTTTGATACGATCCATTTATGTATAAAGCACCTACCGCAACGGCGGATAATATTTCTCCGGTATTATTGTCTGCTATTAAAACAAATGACCTATCATATAACCTAGTATTTGCTTCATTTTTTGTTTTTATTATTTCATCAAATACTATATCTTCTATTTGCTTTTGTAAATTTATGTCTATAGAAAGAACCAAATCATTACCATTTTCTTTCTTTTTAATAATCTTTTTCTCTCCTTTAGCATTTACTGTATATATTTCATCTTGTCCTTTCAAATAACTTTCATATTGTTTTTCTAAATAACTTATACCTACTTCATCATTTAAAGCGTATCCACTATTTAAATATAAATCTTTTTCTTCTAAAGGTATACTTCCTAAATATCCTAAATACGTTTTAAATGTTTCTCCATACGGATAGTATCTTTCGTATCTTACTGAAATACTAACACCACTTATATTTGCTTCTTTTATATAATTTATTTCTTCTTCTGTAACTAATGAATTTTTCAAAACTTTCTTTGAAAAACTATAGCCTTCATTCATAAGACTATAAATATAAGCTGTTTTTTTATCAATTTCTTCCAAAGTATTAAGTCTTTCCTCATTTATCAAAGAAAATATATAATTCATATATTCTTCTTCACTTATTATTTGTTTTTCATATTTTAAAGTTAAATCTTTATTTAAAATTCTATCAAAATAATTTTTATTTTTTAAATAATAATAATTTTTTAAATCTTTTTCACTTAAAAAACTATAATCTAAACTAATATTTTTTGCAAGATTATATGCAATTGATATTTCTTCTTTATAATTTAAATCTTTTTTCTTATATATAATTATAGGCACTTCTTTATTTCCTACTAAAAGATTTTTATTTCTATCAAATATTTGTCCTCTTATAGCTTTTTCTCCTACATAAGTAACACTATTTTTATTAAGTAATTCTTCTAAATAAAAATCACCTTTTTTAATTATAAGATTATATAACGAAGTCATTGTTATTAAAAATAATATTACTATTAAACTTAAAATAATGTAAAATCTTTTATTTATAATATTCTTAAAATTTTTTTTCATATTATTTAGTATATACAATTAAATATTTCATAAACTTAAAATAGGTGATTTAATGAATAGTTTGATTAAAAAATATGCTCAAAATTTAAGAAAAGAAGATATTTATTCTTTTGCTGAAAAAGAAGGAGTTGGTATTAGTTCTAGTGAGGTAAATATAATTTATGATTCTATTAAAAATAATATTGATATACTTCTTTCTAAAGATGCTTTATCCTATATACAGAGATTTAAAAATCATTTAAGCGAGGAAGTATATGAGAAAATAATTGAAAAATATAATAAATACAAGGATTTTATAAATTTATAAAATCCTTGTATTTTCTATTTCTAATCATTTCAATTTCTTCTTTATATGGTGCTTTCTTATCTATGTATGGGGTTTCTAAAATTTTAGGAATATTCTTCAGCCTTTCATTATAAATCACATTAATTAAGTTATCAAAACCTATAGTTCCATAACCAATATTTTCGTGTCTATCTTTATGTGATGTTCTTACATTTTTAGAATCATTAATATGTAAAACATGTATTTTATCTATTCCTATTTTTTCATCAAAGTCATTTAAAAATAATTCAAAGTCCTCTATACTTACTCCTGCATCATTTAAATGACAAGTATCAAGGCAGATACTTACATTATCTTTTTTTTCTATTTTACTTAGTATTATTTCAAAATCCTCAATACTAGTTCCTACTTCTGTTCCTTTACCACTCATAAATTCTAAAACTAAATCAAATCCTTCAATTTCTTGAAGTGCCTTATTTATACCATTAGCAATATTTTCTATAGCTACATTTTTTTCTAATGAAACACTACTTCCAGGATGAAGTACCATTTTATTAAAGCCTAATTTTTGACATCTTTTAATTTCTTCTTTTAAAAAATTAATGTAAAATTCATATTTTCTTT
>JAFQIC010000042.1 GCA_017397745.1 Bacilli bacterium | reverse complement strand
TGTTCTAAAATTAAATCAATATTATATTCTTGTTTTGCTTTTTTTTGTATTTTTTTAATTAATTTAATTACATCTTTTCCTGTAGCGTTTCCTTTATTAATTATAAAATTAGCATGTTTTTCACTAACTTCTGCATCATTAATTGAAAATTTTTTAAATCCCAATTTTTCAATAATTGCTCCAGCATAATCTCCTAAAGGATTTCTAAAAACAGATCCAGCACTTGGATATTCTAGTGGTTGAGTTTCTTTTCTTTTTATATTTCTTTCTTTTATAACTTCTTTAACACTTTCACTACTTCCGTATTCAAGCATAAAAGATGCACTAATAATTATCATATTTTTTTCTTTTTTGAATATTGAATCTCTATATGAAAAATAAAGTTCATTTTTATTTAAGACTTTAAATTCATTATCTTTTAATACTTCAACACTTATTAATCTTTCATTTATTTCATTGCCATAACATCCCGCATTTCCAAAAACACTTCCACCTACTGTACCAGGTATGTTAATAGCCCACTCTAGTCCAAGTAAGTCTTTATTTAAAGTATCATTTACTAAAATTGGAAGTTTTACCCCTGATTCTGCAGTTACAATATTTTGATCATAACTTATTTTATTTAAATTAGTTAGTAAAATAACGACTTTTTTAGTTCTTTTATTTTTAAATATTACATTCGATCCATTTCCTAAAATAATAAATTCTTTTTTTATTGTTTTTAAATATTTAATAAGATTTTTTAAAGATTCTTTATTCTTTGGAATTACTAAATAATCACATATTGAAGATATTTTAAAAGTATTATATTTTTTTAAATCTACATCTTTATTTACTTCACCATATTTTTCTAATTCATTTATTATATTTTTATTTAAAAAGTTCATTTATTATATTTTCTGTCCCTTCTATATAAAGACTATTAGTACCATTTACTATTTTAATTAGTGTAGGCACTTTTATTTTTAACTCTTTAACATTATTAGCTGATGGATTACTTATATCTGATTTTTGTTTAGCATTAATTTCTTTAGTCATATCTACCTTATATATTGGTATATCTTTTGAATATTCGTTTAATTTTTGTGATAGATATATATCATAGCTTGAGTCTCCAAAATTATCAAATACCACATAATATGTTGATTCATTTTTATTAAATACACTTCCAACTAATATTTCTTCATAAGAAATTTCAGTTTCACCTCGTACCGGTTTAGTATATCCAGAATCAAACACTCCTAAATTACCCATAATTAAAGTTAATAAAAGTACTATAATAAATCCAATAAATACTACTAAAAGTGTATTTATAAAACTTGCCATTTCTTCGTTTAATCCAAATTTTCTTTCAACAAAACTTTTTTTCTTTTGCTCTTCTTTTTTTATATTTTTTTCTTTATTCTTTTTTTCCATTTTTCTTTTTTGTTCTCTATTTGCCATAAATTCACTCTCCTTTTTAATTTTATCATACAAATTTAAACTTTTTAAGCAAATTTAATAATTTTATTAAAAAAAGAAAAAGAAGAATGTTAAAATCTTCTATTTAGTTATTGCTACCGTTGTGGTTGATGATGCTATTTGAAGAAGTTCTTCGCTAGATAAATTTTGACCTACTATATAGTAATCAATTCCATTTTCATGCCAAGAAAGTGATGTGTCCGTTAGATTTCCTACTATATTCTCATAGAATACAAGTTCTGCACCTGTTTGATTTACTTCGAATTCTTTTGAAACAGAAGTAGTTTCTTCTACTAGAATAAAAGGTTTTTCTCCAGAAAAAGTAAGTATTACTCTTTCTTGTTCATTATTATTTAATTTTTCTTCACCTTCATATACAGTATTTGCGGGTAAATACATTGGATAAACAACATCTTCTATAGATTGACTTACATTTTCATCTTCACAACATTCATCATCTATATTATTTTCTAAAGCAAAATATTCTTTATCAGGATTTGTTTTATAATCTACTTTAATTATATCAACTATTATTTGTGATTTATCTTTTGAATCTAAAACTTCAATTTTTTGTATTTCCATATCTTTATTAAATGTTACTTTTTGTTTTACAAGGCTACTATTATTTGGATAGTCCACTTTACTAGTATAAATATATTTATCATTTTTTTCTTCATATGTTCTATCAGAATCTGCTGATAAATCTTTTATAACTGAACTTAGAATATATGATTGACTACTATTATATGGCCACTCACTTTGAAATTTAAAGCTTTTATTTAATGCCGGTGTTATAACATAAACTCCATCTTCATTTTTTAAAATAATTTGTTCATGAGAATTTTCAGTGTTTATAAGTGATACTTTATAAAAGTCTCCTTCCTTATAAGTAACATTAACATCATAGTTATAACTTTCTTCATTACTAAAAATTTCCATTTTTGCATCTAAAGTATAACTTTTTGAATTATCTAGTTTCTTTTGATAATTTTTAAGTATATCCTCTTCATTTGATTTACCACATCCCACAAATAATAAACACATTATTGTTAATAAAAATATCTTTTTCAACTTTTTCCTCCCTATTCATAGTTAATTATATTGAAATGTTAATAATATATGAATAATTAACAAAAAATTGTTTAAACTATAGTAGTAAGGAGGACGAGTAGATGGAAACATTACAAAAAATATGTCTAGGGATAACTATAATAGGTGCTTTAAACTGGGGAATGATCGGTTTATTTGATTTTGACCTTGTAGCGGCTCTATTTGGAGATGGTGAACTTGTCACTAGATTAATATATTCTCTTGTAGGTTTAGCTGGTATTATTAATATCGGTTTACTATTGATGCCTATTAACGATAGAAAATAAATAAAAAACTCATAAATTTAAACTATGAGTTTTTTATTTGTCTTCGAATAATTTGTTAAAATTTTTTTTAGGAAGCATCATTTGCACTTCTTTTGTAATTGTAAAATCAAAATAATTTGATTTAGTATGATATTCTTCTCCATCAACACCCCAAGAATTTTCTGAAATATTTTCAAATTCTATCTTAAAATTATTTGTTCTATAATATTCAAATCCTTCTATTTTATCAATACTTGTTACTAAAAGTTGACTAAGTACTCCAAACAATTCTCTTCTATTTTTAGATTTACAAAGTGCTACTTCAAACATGTTATCATCAAGTTTAACATCTCTGTAAAGATTATTAACACCAGCCACTCTACTACTATTAGTTACAAATATAAAAGAATAGTCTCCTTCTTTAACTTCTCCGTCTATTGTATATTTTATTTTTGTTGTATTTATTTCTTTTGCAAGTTTTTGAACACCATAATATATATATGCAAGGCGACCATATTGTTTTTTCCACTTTCTAGGAGTTTTAAAACTTACATCTATAAAATTACCAAAGCAAGCAACGTATATAAAATATTTATCGTTAATTTTACATACATCTACATTTTTAATATCACCTTTTAAAAGCATATGCAAATCTTTTAAATGATTTTTAGAGTATCCATACATATGACCAACATCATTAGAAGTTCCAAATGGTAAATGTGCTAGTAAAAGTCTTCTTTCTCTTTTTATATTACCCTCTATCGCTTCATTTAAAGTACCATCACCACCTGCACATATAACCAAATCATAATATTCTAAATCTTTTACTATTTTCTCTGCATGTTTTGGATATTCTGTTTTATATAAATCAGTCATATAATCATAAGTTTTAAGTACATCCATCATTTTATATATTAATCTTTTATTTTTTAAGTGTCCACTTTCTGGATTATATATAAAAGCACATTTTTTCATATTTTCCTCCAATTAAATTATATATTTACTAAATATTTATGTCAAATAAATAATAAGTATCAAAAAAACTAATAAAGTATGTTTTATTAGTTTAAAAAGAATCAATATTAATTTTTATATTCTTTATTCCATCGTTATAAGCTTTTGCTTGAATAAGTGTCTTAATAGAATTTGCTATTTTTCCTTTTTTACCAATAACTCTACCCATATCAGATTCACTAACTAATATTTGAATAATTAGTCCTTCTTCTGTTTCAAAATCTTTTACTTTTACTAAATCAGATTCTTTTGCAAGACGAGTCACTAGAAATTCTGAAAATTCTACTAAATTCATTATTTATTTTTACTTGAATTATGGAATTTTTCCATAATACCAACTTTACTAAATAAACTTCTTACAGTATCAGTTGGTTGTGCTCCTTTTTTAAGCCAACTTAAAGCTTTTTCTTCATCGATGTTGTATTTCACTTCTTCAAGGGGACTATAAGTTCCTATTAAGTCTATAACTTTTCCATCTCTTTTGTTATGACTATCAGCTGCTACAACGCGGTAATAAGGTCTTTTTTTAGCACCTAATCTAGTTAATCTTAATTTTACCATAATATTTTTCTCCTTCTGTTTAATAATATTACATCATATAATATAAAATGTCAACCTTTTTTGGTTGACTTTAGTTTTTTAAATAATCTTCATTTATATTATTATCTATATCATTCATTATTTTATTTATATTTTTATTATCTTCTTCTATTATTTCGTAGTCATCAAAATCATCTTCTATAGCTATTTTTACTTTTGCATCTCCAATTATTTCAATTCCTAGTTCTTTTTCTATATCATATATTATTTTCTTTTCATTACTTTTAACATCTGTGCATGTAGGATTTTTTAAACTTCTAATTATAATTTCTGAATTATCAGTTAATGTAGATGCTTCTTTCAGTCTCACATTTACATTTTCTTTGTAATGTATTTTTTTAATTGCTACACTTGTTTTGGTATTATTATCATAACTATACCAAATATTCACATCAAAAGATCCAGTTATTAAAACAGACCCTTTATCATTTCTTCCTGACATTTCATGATTTATTACCCAGCAACCAAGTACTGTATCAACGTTATCTTCAATATAAAGATCATAAGTGTCTTTAAATAATTTTTTTCCTTTCCCTATAACCGCTTTCGTTACTATTTCTTTATATGTAGGCATTTAGTCTCCTCCTCTTTTTTATTTTATGCTATAGCCTATATAAAAGTTACTAAACATTAAAAAACTAATCCATTTTATTGAACTAGTTTTTATATTTTTATGATTTGATATATTTATCTATAAGCATAGCACTCGCAGTATCTCCACAAACATTTATCGAAGTTGCTGGTGGATCAACAATCCATCCAATAGTCGCAATTATTGGAAAAGCAGTTATAGGAAAATTATATAAACTTATAATAAGCATTTCTCCAAGAAGTCCACCACCTGGTATTCCTGACATAACTACGCCACTTAAAACAGCAACTGTTAAAGCTATAATTATTGAACCAAAACTATCAAAGCCTGTTCCAAAAATAGATAATAAGAAAAATATTTTTAAAATAGCTGCCATCGAAGAACCTTCCATATGTATAGTTGCTCCTACAGGAAGTGTTACATTTCTAACATCTTCGCTTATCCCTATTTCTTCTGCTGCTTTCATATTAGTAGGAAGCGTTGCAAGTGAACTTTGTGTTCCGAAAGATACAAGAATTGGTTCAAGAATATATCTATAAAATTTCTTTACTCCATTTTTTCCATCAGAAATAAAAGCATAAATTGTATAAAATATAAGAAAATATAATACACATACTATAAAATACATAATCAAACTTTTAGCGTAACTTCCAATTATTTCAGGACCATATGTTGAAACTAGAACAGCAAAATATGAAAACAAACCTATTGGTGCATAATACATTATCCATTTTACTATTCTCATAAATACATCAGACATTTTCTTTAAAAAACTTGAAATTCTTTTATCTTCTTTTTCAGTTAGATTAACTGCAAGTCCAAAACAAATGGTAAATATTATTAGTGGAAGCATGTGATTTTTAGAAAGTATTTCACTAAAATCATTTACACTTATTGCACTGACAATTGAACTAAATACATTTACACTTTCTTTTGTTCCTTCTACTAGTTTAATATTTGATCCTTCTACAGGATTATATATATAAATAGCTAAAAGCATAAATATACTCGCAATTAAACTAGTTACAATAAATATTAAAAACATCTTTCTTAAAATTTTATTAATTTTTTTAATACTTTTCATATTTGCTATGCTACTAGAAATTGTAAAAAATACTAAAGGAACAACTACTGTACAAAGCATGTTTAAAAATAAATCACCAAGTGGACTTATAGACGAACTAAAATCTTTAAAATATACTCCTGATAAGCATCCTAATGTAATTGATATTATTAAAATAATAGAAAACTTATAATTCTTTAAATATTTCATAAACCCCCTTTTAATAAATTATATTTGTTTTCATAAAAAAAAGAATAAAATTTTTATTCTTCAATTTTTCCATCTAAACTAAAACTTTTGGCATCTGTTATTTTTACATTTACAATTTTACCAATTAATGATTTATCCCCTTCAATATTAACTAGTTTCATATTTTCAGTATAACCCATTATTTTACATGGATCTTTTTCACTTTCACCTAAGATTAAACATTTAACGATTTTACCCATATATTTTTTATTATTTTCATTACTATACTTATTAACAATTTTATTAAGTCTTTGAAGCCTATTATTTTTTTCTTCTTCGCTTATATTGTCTTCCATTAATGCAGCTGGTGTATTTTCTCTAGGAGAAAATATAAATGTATATGCGCCATCAAACTTACATTTGTTTACAACATCTATAGTTTCATTAAAATCTTCTTCTGTTTCACCAGGAAATCCCACTATTATATCTGTAGTAATAGAAATATTTTCAATATCTGATAATTTATCAAATAATTTTAAATATTCTTCCTTAGTATATCTTCTTCCCATTAATTTTAAAATCCTATTACTTCCAGACTGAATTGGAAGATGTACATAAGGCATTACATTTTCTTTTGTTTTTATTATTTCAATCATTCTATCAGTAAAATCCCAAGGATGACTAGTAACAAATCTTATTCTTTCTATACCTATGTTACTGACATCATTTAAAAGATCGGATAAGTCATAGTTATCATATAAATCTTTTCCATAAGCATTAACATTTTGTCCTAAAAGTGTTACTTCCTTATATCCACTTTCTTTTAATTCAATAATTTCATTGATAATATCTTCTTTTTTTCTACTTCTTTGCTTACCTCTAGTATAAGGTACAATACAATATGTACAAAATTTATCACAACCAAGAATTATATTTACCCAAGCAGTAATTTTACTGTCTCTTTTTACTGGAAGACCTTCACAAACATTTCCTTCTATACTTTCTACTTCTATTATTTTTTCTTTATTTATTATATTCTTTTCTAAATAAGAAAGCATTTCATTTAAATTATGTGTTCCAAATACTAAATCAACCCATCTATATTTTTTCATTATTTCATCTACTACAGATTTTTCTTGTGCCATGCATCCACATATGCATACAATTATGTTAGGATTAACTTCTTTAAGTTTTTTCATTTGTCCTAAAAATCCAAAAACTTTATTATGAGCATTTTCTCTAATTGCACATGTATTCATTATCACAACATCACTACTATTTAAATCTTCTGACTCACTAAAACCAGCACTTTCTAAAAGTCCTTTTATATTTTCAGAATCATGTTCATTCATTTGACAACCATATGTTCTTATAAAATATTTTTTACCAAGTCCAAATTTACTTTTATTATCCTCATAATCAAAAAACTTTGGTATAGCAGTTGTCCTTTTCTTAGCTTCAAGCATATTAGGTAGTTTCACAATATCACCTTCTCGAGTAAAAATTATATCATTTTTTTCATCATAAAAAAAGATATTTATTTACAAATACCTTGTATCATTCTGTTAAGATAATGTATGGATCATTATATAGTCCTGTTCCACTTTTTACTGTGGCTTCAGCTTTTAAGGAAACTACAGGCACGACCGCGCGTGCGTTGTACACATAGCTGTTGTACAAGTAGCCCGCAGAATAGACATAGAACACACCCGCAGTCGAGCTACCGAAGCTATACGGCGACATTGTCCAATAGTATTCGTTTGTGTATAAATAATAACTTGATAAAAAATAAGATATACTTGTTTATTAATTTTATAAACCATTTAAAACTTCTTTTGCTTCATTAACAATAGAAGATACCATACTTATTCTATTTGAATAAGAAATTAATATAGAAAACATTATTAGCAAAAAAAGAATCAAAAATGAATAAATAATTGATATTGATATAAATCCCTTTTTACTTGTCATCTATATATTTCTCCTTTGCTAAGTATACGTAAATTTATTTTAATTTTACATAACCCTTTTCTAATTCTTCTAAACTTTTTCCAATTTCTTTTGTCGAAACATATTCATTTTCATTTAATTGATAATGTTTATTTTCGAGCATTTGTCTTCCTCTTGTAGCGGCAACATGAACTAGTTTATACTTGGAATCTACTAAGTTTAATAATTTATCAATAGAAGGATATATCATTTTATCACTCTCCTATTTTAACTATACTACATTACTATTCTAATAAGCAATAAAATTGACATTTTTTTACAAATTATTTTACAAGTTTTCTTAAACCTTTTAGTATTTCTACCATAGCCCAAGTATCTTGGCAACAATATTTTCTTAAATTTTCTTGAACATATTTTCTTTCTGTATCATTCATTAAATTATATCTTGAATATTCAACTAAAGCATCAGTTCCATTTTGTATTTCTAAATCAGTATATTTTAAGTTAGTAAATAATGGAAGTGTCTTTTTTATTGAATAGCTGCCGCTTTGATCTTTATGATAATAATTTATTTTTTTTGCTTTTTCATTATCAAAACCTAAATCTAAGAATAACTTTTCATTATTTCTTATTACATATAATAAGTCAAATCCTATATCATGTATTTTCATTAATTTTTCTTTGTATTGTGGAAAAACATTAGCAAGTTCTTTTATTCTTGATTTTTCAAATCCTACATTTTGTGCAAGCATCGTTCCTTTACTTCCATCAATATGGTTTATTAGTGCTTTTACAAGTTCTTCTCTTTCATCATCTAAAGTTTCAGCTAAAAAAATAAAGTTATCTTTTTCTTTGTCACATACTCCTTCCTCATGTTCTATATGTAATGAAAACTCAAAACAAGATTGTGTATAAGGTTTTTCGCCTTTAAATCTCGGAATAGGACAAGGAAATGTTTCAAAATCAAGATGATAAATTGGATATTCAATTGAGGATAATGATGCTTTTATTTTTTCTTTATCAACATATTCTTTATTTGTATCATAAACATCTCTTTGAATAATATGGTTAGGATTATTTAGCCATTCTTTTGGTATATCATCAAATTTTAAATACCCTTCATTTATTAAATCATATTTATTATAAGATACATTATTTAAATCTTTAAAACTTCTAAAATTAAGGTAATTATAACTTGTATTATATTTAGGAACATCTTTAAAACAAATACATTTATATTTGCATTCAGTATTTTTTTTAAGTTCGCACGCTTCACTTACTCTACATTTTGAATTATCACTTTCATAAATATATTTTTCAAGCATTTTTCTATTATCATCTATGAGTGGTATCATTTCTTTAGTTAACTCATTTAAATCAAATATACTAATTATATCATTACCATTTTCATCAGTGTTGTATACCCTTTTACCATTTTCTTTATACCCATCATATACATATTTTGAATTTAAAACTGCTAGATAATAATTAATTTTTTTATTAATGTTTCTTGTTAAAAAATCATTTTCAATTATATATCTTTGCACCGCTAAATCAAATACGTATTTACCAGCACTTGAGAATCTATTTTTTAATTTTAATATTTTCTCATTAAAATTTTTTTCGTTTTTGTCATTTATATCATCTCTATTAATTCTATATATTCCATCTTTTAAAACAAATAGTGGATATTTATCTTTTCCTCTTTCCCCATAAAAAAGATCATCAACAAATTTTTTACTTGTTGTTGCTTTTACTTCTATAATATTTATCTCATCATTAACTTCATTATAAATATCAACATAACACAAGTATTTTATACCATTTTTTTGAAAGTCAAAAGATTCTTGTCTAAAAGTATCTTCACTAAATATTGTATCGCCTCCAAAAACTTTTTTAACTTGTTTAGCAGCTAAAAATTCCACTTCTTTATAATAATCCATCATTGCTTCTAATTGCTTATCATGTTTTATTGTTAAATCTACTTCTTCTCCATCTTCTTCAGAAAACATATTACCTAATATCTCTCTTATTATTTCATCATTTTCCTGTTTTCTATATTCCTCTATAGTTAAAGATGCAGATAGCTTTTCCTTTTTTATTTCTTCTAAAGCAGCATATCTTCTACATCTTGTATAATTAATAAAATCCGTTTTTGTTATTGCCATTTTTTACTCCTTAATCAAAAAACTGCTTAAAGCAGTTTTATTATACACTAATAATAACTATTATTAAATACTTGTAAATTCCACTTCACATAAAACTGGTGATTCTATATTGCTTATTGAAATTTCATGATTAGTATTATCCCATACAAGTGTTATATTACCCATACTGCAGTCATAATCCATACTATAATTTCCTGTGGTTGGAATCGGTGCTGACACTCCATTTACTTTAGTATTTAATTTAAAATCTCTAGATTCAAACTCTATTACACAAGACATAGTAGAATTAGTTATTGAAAATTCTAATAAGTATTGTTTATCTGACCAAGTTGCAGTTCCATTTGTACAATTTGGTTTGAAACTATATAAACCTGATTTAGGTGTATCTTGAACATGAGCACCATCTACTTTTAATTCAGTTACAATTATGTCAGATGTTGAATCTTGAATTATATACGGATTATTTGAAGAACCATCTCCTGTATTTCTAATACGAGCATCGCTTTTCAATATTAATACAGGTCTTATATTAGAAACTTCTGTTTGTGCTTTTAATTTAAGTTCACCAGATGTAGTAACATAAAACACATTTGATTCACTAGTTGTATTTGTAAGCATTTCTTCCCCATCATTTAAATATGAATCATAAGCACCTATTTGTACATAATCATTTGCACTTATTATTTGAACTTCTCCAGTTAAATATTCTAATTTATTATTTGGAAGTGAATTATTATAATTAAGTAGTGCTTCATTTAATCCACTATATGATGAAGTTGATTCATTATCTTCCTGAATAATTTTTACATATTCAACACCATTAATTAAATATACACCTAAAATTCTATAAATTTTTTCGTTATTAGTAATGTAATTTCTTTGTTCTTCTCCGCCATAATAACAAGGCATATCTTCTGTTGGAGTACATTCTGTATCTGCTTTTACTAATTCAGTTATAGTTCGATTTGAATTTGAATCAACATAATTATACTTAAAATCATTAGAAAATCCTTCAGCCAGTGCTACGCCTTCAACTCCATGATAATTATAACCACCTGTAACTCTAAATTCCACATCAGCAGAAGATCCACTAGTATTAATAATAATAACTTTTACTGTTTTAGAATCTATCTCAGTACCAGATGCATTAATTGATCCTGAGGGGTTCCATCCTGTTACATCACTAATAAATATTTGACATTCTGTACAATCCGTATCGTATTGTAGTTTATATTTCGTTCTAACTGGATTTAAACTACCTATATCTACCATAACCGTATAAGTATATTCATCAGGAATAGTAACAACATTACCATTAACGGCATTACCATTCTCTATAACTCTCATATTTAAGGTATAAATAAGATTACCAATATACATTTCTGCTGCTTTATAATTATCTGTATTTACAACAAAAATAGCAAATGAAAAACTAAATAGTAAACAAAGACTTACTATTATTAAAGATAATTTATTAAATTTACTAGTTACTAATTTTTCAAATTTACTAAAATATTTTGATATATTCATCTTTTTACCTTTCAATACTATTCTTCTTATAATATTATAAGTTAATATAGTCAATTTATCAAGTAATTTTAATTAATAATTTTTATAAAATCTTTTTTTATTTTAAATTACATGAGTTCTCATAACAAAATTCATCTTCTTTTTCAAATTCTATTGTTGTATGAATTATATTAAATTTAAATAGTTTTTCCTTTATTTCTTTTTTTAATTTAAAAGACTCTTTATTTGTTACTATATGCATAGTTGCATAATTTCTTATTCCATCTAAACTCCATATATGTATATGATGTACATCCAAAATGTTTTTTATTTTTAAAAGTTCTTTTTTTATTTCATTTAAAGAAATATTTTTTGGTGTTTTAATTAAAAACAACTTTACTATTTCATTTAAATTTTTAAACGCATGAATAAATATAAATAAAGATACTCCTATTGACATTATAGAATCAATATTATTTATTTGAGTTATTTTAATTATAATTGAACCTATAAAAACAATTATCCATCCAAGTGTATCTTCAAACATATGCAAAGAAACTGCTTTTTCATTTAACGAATTATTTTCTTTAGTTATTATAGTTGCTACCATATTTAATATAATTCCTATAACTGAAATTATAATCATAGCATCATAATTTATTATAACTGGATTATTAAATCTTTTTATAGCATTGTAAATAATTAATATACTTGAAACTATTAAAATAAGATTTGTTATAAGTGCTCCTAATACAGAGTATCTTACATATCCAAAAGTATATCTATCATTAACACTTTTTTTACTAATTTTTTCTAATATAAAAGAAATACCTATACTAATAGAATCACATATATCATGAATTGCATCTGATAATATTGAAATACTATTTGTAAAAATTCCTCCAAGTAATTCAATAATTGAAAAAATAAGATTTAAAATAAATGCTATTAATATATTTTTTTCTGTCTTCAAATTGCCTCCTCAATTAATTCTACTCTTATAGCTAATGCGCCATATTTATTTTGTTCTTCTTTAGAATAGTACTTTTCAATGTCTTTAACATTAATAGTTTCATTTCTTAAATATCCAAGTTCTTTTTTATTAAAATGTTTATAAAGTTCATCAAAAGTTTTATATTTATATAGTTTTATTACTTTTGTTTTAATTATTTCTAAAGTTGTTCTATTTTCAAATTCTATAATATCTCCCTTTTTTATAAGTCTTCTTTTTTCATCAAAAAGTCTCATCTCAATAGTCTTAGATTTATTCTTAATAAGTTCAAAAGGTTTATTATGAAGTCTCATCCTATGTATCATCTTTATCCTCTAATTATTTACTTATAAATTATAGCATATTTATTAAAGGGTAGCAATTGATGCCTTAAATAATACATTTGTCCAAATCATAAATTTAAACTACTTGCTTCATTTTCTTCTATAAATATGTCTATATACAGGATGATTTATAATTCTAATATTTATTAAAGCAATATGTCCTTGCCTATTTTTATAATACTATTTTTTAGTGTATTTACACTTTGGATAATTAGAGCACCCAATAAATTTTCCATATTTACCATTTCGCTTAACTAGCTCATTATAACATTTTGGACAAATCATGTTATTTTCTAATTCTTTATCATTATTAATTTTATTGCGAATATCTTTTACATGTTGTTTTCTTAATGATTTATCTTCAATATTATTAGTTATAATTATATTTGATAATTCTTTTATATCCTTATCAACAAGTAATTCTTTATATTTTAAAATATCATTTTTCAAATAATCAACCTGTGTAACTGTACTATTACTTTTAACATCAATCTTTGCTTGATTAGAAAAACATATAATAGATATAAAATACTTATCATCTAATTTAAGCAAATTTGATAAAGATTTTATATGTCCATAATTTTGGTGCAGAGGATTAACAAAATAATTTTTTGTTTTTCCTAAAAATTGGCACCATTTATTATCAAATTCTTTTCCTTTAATCAAACCATAATAGTTTTTCATTTCTATTACAAAAATCCCAAAATGCGATAAAACTAAATAATCAATTTGATGAGTTCCATGTTCATCCTTTATCATAATATCATTTAAAATAATATATTTGTCTTTAGGTAATTTTTCTAATTCTAACTTTACCCAAAACTCCCCCATAAAACCTCTAAACTTTGGATAATTTAATTTTAATATTATGTATAATATTATTAAAATTATTATTTCTAATAACATATTTTTACCTCATTTCTTTCCATTTTAGTATTCTTTCAATTCCATAATACCTATAAAGTTATTATAACATTTATTCTTTAGTTTCTATCATCAAATCATCTTCAACACATTTATATGATAATGCATTATCTTTACTAACAACAGTTTCACCTAAGTTCTTCTCAATATCATCACGAGCTACTTTAGCAGCATGTCCGCTCAAACATGTGTTTGTAAGTCGGCACTAAAAGTAAATTTAAAGTAAATATCAGATTATAAATTCTATTTAAAAAAAATCCTAAATACTATAATAAAATAACACACACTTTTTTATGTACATTTTTTTACTAAAAAAGACATCAATCGATGCCTTTAATAATACATTTGTCCAGGACATGAATTTAAACTACTTACTTCATTTTCTTCTGTACAAGTATAACACGGACTATAAGTATGTCTATATACATGATGATTTATAATTCTAGTATTTATTGGAACAATATGAGGCACTTCATGCTCAAAACATCTGTGTACACATCTTTCTCTTGGACATTCATAAATTGGTGGACATACTATCCCTGGATTAGAACAACCACAACTAGAAGCCATGCTCATATTCATATTCATGTTTGTGTCAGTCATAGAATTCATTTCCATACTTTTATTTTCAACATTATAGCCTTGATACATACCAAAATCGCTATTCATATTAAACAACTCCTTTTCTTGTATATTCTATGCTTATAATTTGAAAAAGTATAGGTTAATTATTTAAAAGGAAACTTCAAATTTCCATTATTCATTTGTTTCATCATTAACTTCATTTGATCAAATTGTTTAAGTAATCTATTTATTTCTTCAACACTTCTCCCCGAACCTTTTGAAATTCTTTGTTTTCTAGATGCTTTTAATATTGAAGGATCCTTTCTTTCTTCTTTAGTCATAGATAAAACTATTGCTTCTATATGTGCTATTTGTTTAGGATCAATATTTACATTGTTTAGTCCCATATTTCTTGCTCCTGGTATTAGTTTTAATAAATTTTCAAGAGGTCCCATCTTTTTTATAGTTTTTAATGTACTTAAAAAATCTTCTAAATCAAATTTCCCTTTTTGCATTTTTTTAGCGGTATTTAAAGCTTCTTCTTCATCAAGTACACTTTCAGTTTTTTCTATTATAGAAAGAATATCTCCCATACCAAGAATTCTTTCGGCAGCTCTTACAGGAACAAATTCGCTAAGTCCATCTAATTTTTCAGAATCACCTATCATTTTAATTGGAACATTAGTAAGATGTCTTAAAGATAAAGCAACACCACCTTTTGTGTCTCCATCCATTTTTGTTAAAATGCATCCTGTTAAGTTTAATTTTTCATTAAATCCAGTAATTACGTTTATAGCATCTTGTCCCATCATTGCATCAATAATTAAAAGTGTTTCTTGTGGCATAACTTCTTTTTGAATATTAACTAATTCATTCATAAGATTCTCATCAATTTGAAGTCTTCCTGCAGTATCAATTAAAACATAATTATATCCGTTTTCTTTTGCATACGAAATTGCATTTTTTGCAATTTCCACAGGACTACCTTTTCCTTCTTCATAAACTGGAATACTAAGAGATGATCCTAAAGTCTTAAGTTGTTCTATTGCCGCTGGTCTATAAACATCACAAGCAACAAAAAGCGGATTTTTTTTATACTTTTTTCTAATAAAATTCCCAAGTTTTCCTGTTGTTGTAGTTTTACCACTTCCTTGAAGTCCTACCATCATAACTATAGTTGGATTATCATTTACAACTAAAGATGATGCATTGTCACCCAGTAACGACACTAATTCATCTTTTAATATTTTTACAAATAGATCACCTGGTTTAAGACTTTTTCTTACTTCTTCACCTAACGCTTTTTCTTTTACTTTTTCAGTAAATTCAAGTACTATTTTGTAATTAACATCTGCCTCTAGTAAAGCAAGTCTTATGTCTCTCATAATATCTTTAATATTATCTTCTGTTATTTTACCATATCCTTTAATCTTTTTTACTGCATTTTCTAATCTTTCTGATAATGTTTCAAACATATTTGACTCCTTTATTTATATATTATTTCTAAATATTTATCTATTAATTTTTGATTTTTACTACTTAATATTAAATCATTTATTTCTTTTAAATGCAAAACATTTTCTAAGGTTTTTAATTTATTTTCTACTACTTTTATGACTTTACCTATATTAGCTTTACTAACATTTAAATTATAACTTATTTCGCTAAAAGACATATCTTCAAAATAATAGTATTCAAAATATTCTCTTTGTTTATTAGTTAAAATATTTTTATAAAGGTCATAAAGTTCAATTATTTTTTCTCTTTCAAACATATTATAATTCCTTAAAAAGACCGTATATATATTTCTCTATATCAAATACTAAAAGATCTTCTTCTTTTTCACCTAGGCCAATATACTTTACCGGAATACCCACAGCATTTTTAATCGCAAGAACTATTCCGCCTTTCGCAGTTCCATCCATTTTCGTTAAAACTATACCTGTTATATTTGTTATTTCTTTAAAACTTTTTGCTTGACTTATTCCGTTTTGACCTGTACACGCATCAATTACTAAAAGTGTTTCTTGAGGTGCACCTTCTATTTGACTGCTTATTACTTTATTCATTTTTTCAAGTTCTTTCATTAGATTTTGTTTATTTTGAAGACGACCTGCAGTATCTACTAAGACAACATCTATATTATATTCTTTTGCTTTTTTAAGCCCATCAAATATCACACTAGAAGGATCTTTTGATTCACTCCCAAAAAATTCACACCCTACTTTTTCACTCCACTCTTTAAGTTGATTAGTAGCACCTGCTCTAAATGTATCTCCAGCAATTAACATAACCTTTTTATTTTCTTTTTTTAGTTTTGATGCTAGTTTTGCAATAGTTGTAGTTTTTCCAACACCATTAACACCTACAAATAATATAACTGTAGGCCCATTATTGTTATAATTTATTTTACTACTTAAGATTTCTTCTCCTACATAAATAAGCATAAGTTCATCAACAATTACTTCTTTTAAATAATCAAAATTTTCAATATTTTCTTCTTTTACTCTTTTTCTTAATTTTTCAATAAAGTCCATTACTGTAGTTACACCTATGTCAGACATTATTAAAATTTCTTCTAGTTCATCAAAAAACTCTTCATTTACTTTATTATATTTAATTCCTAGAATATTAAGTTTACTTACAAATTCTTCTCTAGATTTTTCTAATCCTTTTTCATAAACTTCTATATCCTTTGTTTTTTCTTTACTAAATACATTTTTTAATTTATTTAATAGTCCCATAATTTCCTCCTATATGATTTTCTTTATTTAAATATTCATTACATATTTTCAATAATTTTGATTTGTGTCTTAAAAATATTTTAAGTGCTTCTTTCTTTTCGAAATCTAGTTCTTCTTTTTCTTTTTCTGAAACTGGAACTTCTTTTATTATATTATCCATTATAGAAGATAAAGTTGCTAAATCTAGTATACTTACTTTTTCAAAGAAAGACTGAACGACTTCTATAGGTACAAATTCAAAATATCTTCTAAGCGAATCATAAGAGCTAACTCTACTATCCATTTCATCAACTGATAATACAGATATAGGATAATTTAAAAAACTTTGTGAGTTATCATAAAGTGGTGCCAAAGATGCATCAGTCTTACTTTCTTCTATTTGATAATTACTTAAATGTAGATCACCTTGCGCTGTTATAATAGAAAACTCATAAAGTTCCATAAACTGCCTCATTAATTTTTCAACAATTTCACTTTTGTTTGGATAATGTCTATATCTGTCTTCTATTGCCCACCAAAGTACTTGTAAATTATTTGCATCATCTATCTCAAAATAAGGAATATAAGCATCTGGATGCTTTGAAAAATAATTTTTTATTAATTCTTCTCCATCGATATAATTGTATCCTTTTTTATGAAAATCCATAGATATTAATCCTGGCATAGAATTATATTTATAAAATATATGACAAACAGCTTTAATTCCTAATAATTCAGCTATTTTTTCACAAACCAATTCAAAAAACCAATTACTTTCTCTTTTATAGTAAAATATTTCTCCTTTTGAGTTTTTTAACTTCTTATGCCTATCATCATATGCATTTTTATTAAAAATAGGTTTTAATTCTTCATTAAATGTTTCCATAATATAACCTCATTTATAATTATATAATAAAAGAAAACAATAGACAAATTATATTTTTTATTGTATAATACTTATTAATCAAATTACTTTTATTTACGGAGGAAAATAATGAATAAAACAGATACTAAAGTTTTTGCTTTGGGTGGTCTTGGCGAAGTGGGAAAAAATATGTACTGTATTTGTAAAAACGATGAAATTATTATTATAGATGCAGGAGTAATGTTTCCTGAAAACGAATTATTAGGAATAGATTACGTTTTAGCTGATTACACTTTCTTAAAGCAAAATGAAAATAAAATTAAAGCCCTATTAATTACACATGGTCACGAAGATCATATTGGAGGGGTTCCTTTTATTGTAGCTAATTTGAATATTCCTAAAATTTATGCTTCAAATGTAGCATTAAAACTTATCAAATTAAAGATGGAAGAAAGAAACTTAGATACAAATATACTTTGCGAATATAATGAAGATACTGTTATTAAGTTTAATGATATAAAAATAGAGTTTTTTAGAACTACACACTCTATTCCTGATTCTTACGGAATTTTAATTGAAACAGAAGACGGAACCATTGTTACAACTGGAGATTTTAAATTTGATTTAACACCTATTGGCCCAATGGCCAACATTCATAAAATGGCTAAAATTGGTGAAAAAGGTGTTACTTTACTTATGAGTGATTCTACTAACGCTTTATCACCTGGGTTTTCAAATAGCGAAAGTATTGTTGATGAAACATTAGGAGAAATTTTTAGTACAACTAAAAGCAGAATTATTCTTGCAACTTTTGCTAGTAATATATATAGACTTACTCATATAATTGAAACTTGTAGAGAAAATGGAAGAAAGATAGCAATTTTTGGAAGAAGTATGAATAATAATATTCAAATTGCTAAGGAAGCTGGTTATATAAAAGACGATGGAATTTTTGTTACAAGTCAAGAAGCTAATAATTTAAAACCTCATGAAGTATGTCTTTTATGTACAGGTTCTCAAGGTGAACCGCTTGCTGCCCTTTCAAGAATAGCAAACGGTAACGATAAAAATATAACTCTTATGCCAGAAGATACTGTTATTTTCTCATCATCTCCTATTCCAGGAAATGCTCTTAGTATAAATAGAGTTATAAACAAATTATATTTAAAAGGCGCTAAAGTTTATACAAATACAACTGATCAAGATATTCACACTAGTGGTCATGGTAAACAAGATGAATTAAAACTTGTTTTAAGAATTTTTAAACCAAAGTATTTTATGCCAGTACATGGAGAATATAGAATGTTAAAAGCACATGCAGATTTGGGAGTAATGTGTGATATCCCAAAAGAAAATACATTTGTACTTGAAAATGGTGACGTCTTATCAATAAAAAATGGTGTCATTAGTAGAGGCGAAAAAATCAACATAAATGATGTTTATGTTGATGGTAATAGAATTGGAGAAATAAGTTCAAGTATTATTAAAGATAGAAAAATGATGTCTACAGATGGAGTACTAGTGGTTATACTTAATATAGATTCTTCAAAAAGAACATTAGTTATTGATCCAAATGTAACTACAAGAGGATTTGTTATTGTTAATGAAAATTCAGATTTAATACAAAATATTCAGAACAAAGTAAGAGAAATAACACTTAATGAACTTAATAAACCTAATTTTAGTTTAATTGATTTAAAAAATAGAATAATTTTAGAAATAAATGCTTATATTATAGAACTAACTGGTAGAAGACCTATTATTATTCCAATGATATTAGATTTAAAACACATTAATATGTAATTTATATTGAATGTGTTTTTTTCTTTATTTGAATTTTATATAAAATTTTTAACAGACTTTTTTTCGAAAGAAATCTTGAACAAAATACTAAAATTCTCATTTTAATATCTGGTATTATTATTAATTTATTTTTTAAAGCTTTTTTTATTGCATACTTCATTACTTTATCACTATCTAGTCCTTTTATCATAAAAGATGTATTAGCTCTTTTATTAAAATTAGTTTCTACAGGTCCAGGACAAAATGAACTTATGTGTACGTTTGATTTCTTTTTTCTTAATTCTTCATATATTGCATTGTCTAAACTTAAAATATAAGATTTAGTTGCATAATATGTTGATAAAAGCGGTCCTCCTGGCATTAATGAAGCAATACTCACTACATTTAATATATTTCCTTTATTTCTTTTAATCATATGAGTTAAAAATAGTTTAGTAAGTATGTGATAAGCTTTAATATTTAAATCTATCATATTAATTTCTGTTTCTAAATTTGCACTACAAAACTCTCCATATAATCCAAAACCAGCGTTATTAATAAGTAAGTCAATTTCTTCATCTTTTACTTTTTCATAAAAATCAAACACGTTATCGATTATACTTAAATCATATGAATATATTTTAACATTTGTTTTAAGTTCTTTTTTTAAATTTTCTAGTTTTTCTAACGATCTTGAGACTAAAATTAAATCATAACCTAAACTAGATAGATATTTTGCAGCACTTCTTCCCATTCCAGAAGATGCTCCAGTTATTAATGCTTTCATTTATTTCACCAATATTAGTATACTATAAAATTTAAAAAAGAAGAAGTTTATTTGGCAACTTCTTCTGCTCTTGTTTCTCTTATTACAACTACTTTTATCGTTCCAGGATATTGCATGTTTGATTCAATTTTTTCTTTTAAATCTCTTGCTATTTTATAACTTGCTAAATCATCTATTTCTTCAGGTTTAACTATAACTCTAAGTTCTCTACCTGCTTGCATTGCAAATGTTTTTTCTACTCCTTCAATGCTATTTCCTAAGTTTTCTAGTTCTTCAAGTCTTTTTATATAATTCTCTAAACTATCATTTCTAGCACCAGGTCTAGCCGCTGAAAGAGCATCAGCAATTTGAACAAGTACAGATATTACACTAGTTTGTTCTTTATTTCCATGATGTGACTCAATTGCATTTAAAACAACTTTATCTTCATTATTCTTTTTAGCTATTTCTGCACCTAATTCTATATGGCTTCCTTCTACTTCATAATCTATTGCTTTTCCGATGTCATGAAGCAATCCAGCTCTTTTTGCAAGTAAAACATTTTCACCTAATTCACTTGCTAAAAGTCCAGATAAATGAGCTACTTCTATAGAATGTTTTAAAGCATTTTGTCCATAACTTGTTCTAAAATATAGTTTTCCTAATAATTCAACTATTTCTGGCGATACTTTTGCTATGCCAAGTTCAAATAAAGCCTCTTCACCTTTTTCTCTAATTATAGTTTTAAAGTCTTCACACACTTTATTATATAATTCTTCAATACGAGCAGGATGAATTCTCCCATCTTTAATTAATGCTTCAAGAGTAGTTTTTGCTATTTCTCTTCTTAAAGGATCAAAACTTGATAAAACTATTACTTCTGGTGTATCATCAATAATTAAGTCAACTCCAGTAATTGCTTCTATAGTTCTAATATTTCTTCCTTCTCGTCCAATAATTCTTCCTTTCATTTCATCTGTTGGAAGTTCTACTGTTGAAATAGTCTGTTCATTTGTAACATCATTAGAATATCTTTGCATACTTCTAATTAAATACTCTTTTGCAAGTTTATCTGCTTCTAATTTTGCTTCATTTTCTCTTTCTCTAATGAATTCAGCAATTTCTCTTGAAATGCTTTCTTCAACACGTTTCATTATTAAATCTTTTGCTTTATCTTTAGAATATCCTGATATTTTCTCTAAAAGTTCTACTTGTTCTTTTAAGAGATTCTCCATTTTTGCATTTTTTTCTTGAATTTCATTTTGCTTTGCTAATAAATTTTTATCTCTGTCATCTAAATGTTTTTCTCTTTCAGTTAATAACGCATCTCTTTTATCTAAACTTTGCTCTCTAGAATTTATGCGCTCATTTAATTCACCAAGTTCTTTTTTCTTTTCTTTTATTTCTTGATCTGTTTGTTGTTTTAATTTATATGATTCTTCTTTAAGCTCAAGAATACTATCTCTTTTTACTTTCTCAGCTTCTTTTTTTGCTGATTCAAGTAATTTATCAGCTTCAATTGTAGCATTCTTTACTTTCATTTTTTCCATAAAAAATACTATTACAGCGCCAATTATTAATCCAATTAACATTAGCAAAATGGAGAAAGAAATGTTTTCCATAAAATTCCTCCATTTTAATTTAAAATATTAGAAGTTGTGAATTACTTCTAATATTATTTTAAAACTTTTTTTCAACTATTGCAATAATTATTTTTTCGACTTTTATTCTTCTTTATTCTCTATAGCTTTGTTATCCACTTTAAAATTATAATGTTGTCTTATTTTATTTTCTATTTCTTCTCTAAGTGAAGGATTTTCTTTCAAATAATATTTAACATTTTCTTTCCCTTGTCCTATTTTTTCGCCATTGTATGCATACCATGCACCACTTTTGTCTATTATTCCAAGATTTGCAGCAATATCGCAAATTTCTCCTTCTCTACTTACTCCTTCTCCATACATTATATCTACTTCTGCAGTTTTAAATGGAGGAGCAACTTTATTTTTAACAATTTTAACAACAGTTTTATTTCCCAATATTTCAGCACCTGATTTTATTTGTTCTGCTCTTCTAACGTCTAATCTTACAGATGCATAAAATTTTAAAGCTCTTCCACCTGGAGTAGTTTCTGGATTTCCAAACATAACTCCAACTTTTTCCCTGAGTTGATTTATAAATATACAAATTGTATTTGTTTTACTTATTATTCCACCTAATTTTCTTAATGCTTGTGACATTAGTCTTGCTTGCAATCCTACATGTGAATCTCCCATTTCACCTTCAATTTCCGCCTGAGGGACAAGCGCTGCTACTGAATCAATTACTATAATTGACATAGCTTCACTCCTAACAAGCGCTTCACATATTTCTAGTGCTTGCTCTCCTGTATCAGGCTGACTCAAAAGAAGTTCATTTATATTTACACCTAGGTTCTTAGCATAAACAGGATCAAGTGCATGCTCTGCATCAATAAAAGCTGCTTTACCTCCATTTTTTTGTACTTCAGCAATCGCATGAAGCGCAAATGTTGTTTTACCACTTGATTCCGGACCATATATCTCAATAATTCTCCCTTTAGGATATCCTCCAACTCCAAGCGCGATATCAAGGCTAATACTTCCTGAAGATACTACATCTATATTTTTAAGACCACCTTCTCCTAATTTCATTATCGCACCTTTACCAAATTGTTTTTCTATATCTGCTAAAACTGCTTCTAATGTTTTATCTTTTTCTTTATTTAGTTTACTTACCATTTTACATTTCTCCTTACATTATTAATTTTAACTTTAAAACATTAAATTGTCAACATTTTTTCGAACATTTGTTTGAAACTCTTTTTTTGACATTTTAAATTTAACATATAAATAATTTTAAATCAAATGACAAAATTTGCTAAACAGTTTTTAAATATTATTAAATTATACTTTGTAATTTTAATAATTCACTTACAAATTTTTATTAATTTATCTAAATATAGTACAAAAATAAACACTTATTCACAAAATAAAAAAAACATAATTTTTATTTAATTTTCCATTATTATGTTTTTATTTTTAATATAATATTCTACACCACTAATTACAGACATTATTGTCGCAAGTATTATTAATATATCTGCAAGTCTAAAATTCATAAGTTCAAAAGGTAAATTATAATAAAGCATTAAAGTAACTCCGCACATCATTAATATTGTCTTTATTTTTCCAAGTGGACTAGCAGCTACAGCAGCTTTTTTATTTCCTACTACCATTTTAATAGTATCAACCGCTATATCTCTAATTACTATTACAACTGGTATTATTACACTTATAAACCCATTACAAGCAAGTACTATTAACACACCATTAACAAGCATCTTATCTGCTATTGCATCTAGCATTTTTCCAAAATCAGTAACTATATTATTTTTTCTAGCAATATATCCATCTAAAAAATCTGTCACTGATGCTATTAAAAATAAAGTACCTGCTACAACATATTTTATATCAACTAGTAAAGCATCTTTTACAACTATAATAGGAAATGTTATTCCAAATTCATTAAACGGAAATAATAATAATATTAACACAATAACTGATAGTATAATTCTTGATATTGTTATTTTATTTGGTAAATTCATTTTTAACTCCTTTTTAATTCAAACCAATTTTAATTGTTATCACAACTAATAAAAAAAGTATTATTACTAAAAGAATTGATACCATATATATTAATACAATTCTTTTTCTATTTTTTTTAGTTATAGGTTTTGTGTATGGCGATACAATTTTCTTTTGATTATTTTCTTCTTCTTGTAGTTCTCTTACTCTTTCTTCAATCTCTGCAACTGGAATTTTAGATGTAAAATTAAATATAAAATCATTAAACTCATTAAGTATGTATTCTTCATCTAAATTCAAATATTTAGCATATTTTAAAATTAATTCTTTTAAGAAAAAAATATCTTTAAAAGCATTAGCATTACCATCTTCTAAATTTTGAAGTTGCGCTTCATTAATTTCTAAATCTGAACAAATTTCACTTTTACTAATACCTATAGTCTCTCTTTTTTCCTTAAAAATAGTTCCTATTTCTTTCATGATACTCCTTTAAAATAATAATCTTTAATAAGCCATATTCTGTTCCTTTTATAAAGGTGACAAACATTTATCTAACTTAATAAGTTCCTTCACTTAGTTCTTTTCCTTTGTGAAAGTTCCCCTACCATAATTTGGGTTTCTTGCTTGTGGGGTTTACCGCGTTCCACTCTTTTTATTCCTAAAAAGACTCGTCTCTATGGCACTTTTATACCTACTATAATCAGTTCTTGATTACCTCAGAGCCGTTACTTAAAAAGTACTTAAGGTTATTTTTTCCCTTAACACAAACACTACAAGCATCACAGCTTGTGCAAGTATGGACTTTCCTCTACATAATTTTATGCAGCGTTTGTCTTAAAAATTATTATTCTCCGTAAACTATTTTCTCCAGTTCACTTATTCTTCTTAGTATATCTACATTAGTAACACCTTTATTGGTATTAGCAATGTCAAGATTAGATTTTAAATTTCTAAGTTCATTTTTTAGCTTAATATTTTCTGCTTCTAAATTTTTAAATTCGCTATCATATCGTCTTATTATATTTATGAATTCAGTGTAATCTTTTATTATTACATCCAAAAATTTATCAACTTCTTGTGGTCTGTATCCACGTGCATCTATTTTAAAATCTTTTTCAAGAATATCGTTAGGAGTCAATAATATTTTTTCATTCATCTTATCAATGCCCCTTTTCACAATAATATTATATAAAATAACACTATATGTTGTCAAGAAATTGAAGATATTAATAAACGTAAAATAAAAAGTGTTATTTAATATTAACACCTTCTATTTTAAAAATCATTTTCGTAATTTCATCAATCATTTTATTATACTTTTTATTTATTTTCCTTATACTTATCACCGATAATATTTTATTATATTAAATATTATTTTTCATTATTTTAGACAAAACTAGATATATTTTTTATTTATTTATTTATATAATTAAAGAAAGTATCTAAATTAACTTTTCCAATATCAACAAAGTCCATTTCATATGTTACTTCATTATACTCAGTATCTTCTATATAATTATTAAAGTTAGTCATATCCATATAAATGCTATGTAAAGTATTATTATTATATCGTATATCTATACTTATTTCTTTTGACAATGAAGTAAATTCACTAAGGCCATATAATTTATTATAAAATTCTAGAACTGAATTTAAAGATATTTTATATCTTCTTATTTTATATTTTTCTTCTTGAAGATCGATATAGCTTGTATTATTATTTTCAAGTAGAGAAACAATATTACTTGCTAATAAGAAAGTTTCGTTATATTCAAATAGTTTTTTATAGTCTAAAGTTTTTTCTATTCCAGTTTCATTTATAATATAGTAATCTTTATTATCTCTAAAATAAGCGTTCTCTTCTCCTCTGTAATTTATATAAAATATTTCTGCTTCTTTATTTTGCATTCTTCTTACAATGTTTATTAAATCTTTATTTATTGTTAAATTTATATTAATTTCATAATTATCTTCTTTTAAATTTTTTAAAAGACTTAAAACCTCATCTGTTTTTGGTGTATTTGTTTCATTTTCGTAGGAGTTTGAATTTGTAGAAGAATTAGAGGTTCTTGTTAAAATAACCATAACTAAAATAAATAATACCGCTATTACTAATTTTATGATGTTTGTTTTTTGTTCATTTGAAAATATGTTTTTTAAATTTTTATTCATTAAATTTTTCCCCAATTAAATTTTCTTTTTTCTTTCCATTTATAAATTCAACAGCTGACATTTCTTTTTTTCCAGCTTCTTTAAGGTGCGTTATAATTATAGTTTTATCTTTGCACATAACGTGAATACCAGTTTTATCACATTCCACAATTTCCCCTGGATTTTTATTTGTTTCTTTTCCAATACTACATTTTAAAATTTTTATTTCCTTACCAAATAAAGTTGCATTCGCAGTAGGCCAAGGATAAAGGCCTCTCACTTTATTATAAACTTCTAAAGCACTTAGATTAAAAGAAATTTTTTCTTCTTCTCTAGTTATATTGTAGGCATATGTTACATCTTCTTCATTTTGAGCTAAACTTTTATTTTGACCACTAAATATTAAAGACAATGTTTCTAAAAGTAGATCTTTTCCAAGTTGTGATAATTTGTCATGAAGCAATCCTACATTATCTTCATTTTCAATTTTTATTGCTTTTTGTTTTATGATATCTCCAGCATCCATTTTTTCACTCATGTACATGATTGTAATACCAGTTTCTTTATATCCTTCTATTATTGCTTTATGTATTGGTGCGCCTCCTCTTAATTTTGGAAGTAAAGAAGCATGAACATTTATTGCTTTAAATTTAGGTGTTGTTAGTAATACCGAAGGAATTATTTGACCATATGCACATGTAATAATAATATCTGGATTTAAGTCAATTATTCTTTGATAATCTTCTTTTATCTTTTCTGGTTGAAAAACTTCTATATTATTCTTTAAAGTCACTTCTTTTACTGGAGAATACTTAATTATTTTTTCTCTTCCAACAATTTTATCTGGTTGTGTCACAACCAATATTACGTTAGTTTCCTTTATAAGCATTTCTAATATTGGAACTGCAAAAGAAGGTGTTCCCATAAAAACTACTTTTTTATCTTTCACTATTCTATCACCTTACAAACATCAATAAATTCTGTTGCATTAGATATATTATATAATTCTTCAACAGTTAGTTTTATCGCAGAATTTGAAGTACCACACGCAGGATAAATATAATCATATTTTTTTAAACTTTCATCTAGATAAACTTCAATACCTTCATTTATACCAAAAGGACATACACCTCCAACATCATGTCCTATTATTTTTTCAACTTCTTCTCTACTTATCATTTGGGCTTTTTGTCCAAACTTTTCTTTATATTTTTTATTATCAATTTTATAATCACCAGCTGTTACTATTAAAATATATTTATCAGTTAATGAAAATGATAATGTTTTAGCTATTTCACCATTGGTAACATTTAAAGTTCTAGCTGCTTCTTCTACTGTTGCGGTTGATTCATTAAATTCAATTATTTCTGCTTCTTTATTATATTTTTTTAGATAAGTTTTCACTCTTTCTAATGACATATCTTTCCACCTCTTATCTTTAAATTATACAGCATTTATTAATTTATTTCTACAATATTTCAATTTTAATTTATTCTGTACTATATTACTATTTATATAGCAATACTTTCACAATCTAGTTATACATCGTGTTTTTATGAGAATGGGGGTTGATTGCTCTCTTCAGGGGGTTTTGGTTGATTGGTACTTTTATGGTCAAAAGTGCCCTTTTTTGTTGAAAATATGCCTATAAATTGATGATGTTTTCGTAATTTACCAGCTTTGTTTAATGGCATCGTACCTAAATCGTACCTAAAAAGACATCAATTATTTTTTTGATGTCTTTATTTTTTTATTACTTTGATTTTTAGTTTCTTTCTTTTTAACTTTCGTTTTATCAACATTAGATTCATTAAGGAACTCTACATATAGCTCACTAAATATTTCTTCTAACCTTTCAAGCATACCATCTTCGCCTTTTAAAAATTTCTTTGCTTCAATAAATTGATTGTATGAAAAATATAATAAAATTATTATGATACTGAAACTTATTAAATATGGCAATGCATTAGCTAACCCATTAAAATCAAATCCTTCTTTAGTATAAAATGATAATATTACTGGTACAACAATTGACAGTATAGCCAATAAATTGCCACCAACAATTTTAGTTTTAATTAAATTTCTATAATGACCAATTATACATAAAAGTGATTTTTCATTATACAGATTATTATTTATAGAATATCCTTTAAAAAGTTTATCTTCTTCATTTTTAATGATTAAGGATAATGTTATCTCATCTTCTTTCTTTTTACCTATATTAAAATGTAATTTTGTATTTAATATTTTTTCAATCACAACTTTCATAATAACAAGCATGGCTATAAAAACTAAAATCATTGGTACTATTTTATTAAAAAAGTTGAAAATTAATGAAATTAAAATGAACACAACATATATCCAAAATGTCCATTTTTTTATTCTATTATATGGACTTTTTTCCTTATATAACTTTTCAATATCTTTATACATGTTATCCCCCCAGATTTACTTAATATTATACCATAAATTATTTCACATAACTAACTCAAATTATCCTTATCAAAAAAACTCAGAAACATTTTCTGAGCTTCTATATTTGCCTAAAGTTTAAATAAACTCAAACTTATTGATACTAATTTATCTGTTCTATTTTTTATCCTTTCAACTGTCCATTTGTCTTCAACTACTACATCATTATTTAAATATAATCCATTTGTATATCCGATGTCTTTTCCTTCTTGATTCTTTCTATATTTTTTCTTTTCAAAATCAAAATTGCTCAAATTAGAATTATATCCTGTGATAGTTAAATTACCTAGTGTATGCACATATTTATTTAAATATTCATATGCCAAATCTTCGTTTCCGTTAGCAATCATATCAACCCATTCTTTTGGAATTTTTTGTCCTTCTGGGAATATGTGTTCAATTGTCCATACATATTTATTACTGTTATCTCTAGACCACAAATCTGTATATATTTCTTTTGTTGTGTGTTGTGCTTCAATATGACATAGTATAAATCTTGTTGCTGTATCATTTAAGTCATATAGTGGACCCCTTAATTTTTCTTCAAATAGACTATCAGGAGCTGATTCTGAAACTAATTTGTTTCTACAAATATCATAAATTAAATTGCAATCATTTTCTTTAATAGACGCTATTATATCCATAAATATTTTAGTTAAATTTCTTGTGTTCGGAATATCTGTTATATTTCTTCTTACAAAGAATGATACTAATAATTTTATAATATCTTTCATGTTATTATCTGTAAGTTTTAAAGTTTCTTTATTATTTTCTAAATAAAGAAGCAACAAATATCCAGGAGCTCCTTGAACTCTTTCAAGATTTAAAAGTTCCTCGGCATAGCTTGGTTTCTTATCAGAATTATTAATAATCATTGCATAATTATCTGATGCATATTCAATATCATCAATAAATTTAATATAATCTTTTTTTATTAATCTTTCATAAATATCCATTAATGTTGTTTTTGTTGCCAAATATGCCAATGGATATTTTTTAGTACTTTCTGGAGTAATAAATGGTTTATTTAATTCGTCTATAAATGCATTGTAATAATGTCTGAAAAATCTTTCTTGAACAGAATATTCTTCACCTAAATTCTTTTGAATTTTTGTCCATTTATCATAACATTCATCTGATTTTCCATCTCTTTCAGATGTTGATATAAGCAAATTTTTAATTAAATCTATAGCAGTTAAAGGCACTCCGCGATTATTTAGTGATTCAAATAACATATATGCATCTTTATGATTATCTACTTCTATAACTACTAAAATCGCACTATTAAATCTTCTAACTAAATTTAATAAAGTTTTAACTTCATTATCAGATTTTAACCCTCTATAAACATTTTCAGAATCTTCTGATTGTAAAAAATTAGTTATTAATTTATCAAAATATCTAGCTGCTTTATATATTTTTCTATTGCCACAATAAAGTGGAAATTCTGTTTTTTCTATTATTTCAGATTCTGATAATAAGTAGTTATAATCAGCTTGATTGTTATCTTGTATTTGTAATTGCAGTCTAGGAATATATTTATCATCTTGCTTATATGCTAATTGTCTTTTTATATTATTTAAATCAGTCATACTGTCTATATCTAATTCATCTTTATGTTTCAAAAGTTTAGTATATAATACAGATAATAAAATTGATAGCGAAGTCATTCTTTGTTGTCCGTCAATAACTTCTAAATAAGTAGCTCCATATGCACTACTTGGTATAGTAACACAAATAGTTGATCCTAAAAAATATCCTTCATCATTTTCTAAAACATCATTGAATAGCAAATCCCATTCATTTTGACCCCATGTATATTTTCTTTGATATTTAGGAATTTTATAAATAATTTTATCATCAGGTAATACTTGTGAAACCGACTTTTGTTCTACGTGTCTAATCATCTATTTTTCTCCTTTATTCTTTAACTTATCATAAATAAATTTAAACATGCTTGTCATAAAGTCTTCCATATATCCTGGTTCAGACATCATTTTTTCAAACATATCAGTATTTTGTTGATATCTCTTAAATGTTTTTCTTTGGAACTCTTCATTATATATCTTTCTAAATGCTTCTGGTTCATTGTTTTTAGCAAGATTTACCATTTCATCATCATCTAAGAAATCTTGTGTTATTTGTTCCATCACTTTATCCATATTAGTAAAGTTTGTTTTATATCTTTGATTAATTTTATCGACAAGAACACTTAGCGGTTCTTTCTCTTCTTCTTTTTTACCAATAGTACCTTTAGGTGGATTTAGTTCTCCTTCTTCTGAAGTTAATTCAATAGAACCTTCAAATTTCTTTTCTAATCTATAATATTCAAGTTCGATTTTATCATCTAAATCAATAACTGTTTCATGTTCTTTTGGTAATGTTTTATTTAAATATTTACAGAATATGTATTTACTTTGAATGTCCTTATCCATCATTCTTGCTACTTGAACTACAAATCCATAACATCTAATAAATGCTTGAAGAATTGATTTAAATTCTCTTTGATCTTCTTTCTTCATATCCATATATTTCTTTCTAGCTGGGTATAAATAGAAATTTAATTTAGACATATCTTCTTTTCCACTGTAATATACTTTTGCAAATTCAAGCGCCTCTGATTCGGCAAATAATCTATAAGCTTCTACCCTTTTATAAATAGCATACACATTATTAGGATCAACACCTTCTGTTAAATTTGTGGCTTGATAATATGGTTGAAAAGAATCTCTAATCTCATCAGCAGTATTTACAAAATCAAGTACAAAAGTATCTGTCTTTCCTGGACATGTTCTATTTAATCTTGATAAAGTTTGAACAGCTTTTACACCATATAATGGTTTATCAACAAACATAGTATGTAACAATGGTTCATCAAAGCCTGTTTGATATTTTTCTGCAACAATTAATACATTATATGATTCATTAAATCTTTTTGGCAATTGACTTTCTTTTATATGTTCATTATTTCCTTTGTAATCAATATTTAATTTTTCTTCGCTTACTATTTCGCCGTTATCATTTAAATCGCCAGAAAATGCTACCAAAACATCTATATCATCTATATTGTGTTCTTTAATGTACTTTCTAAATTCTTTTAAATATCTAACAGCATGTAATCTAGACGAAGTAACAACCATAGCTTTTGCTTTTCCACCCAATTTGTATCTTGTTGTATTTAAGAAATGTTCGATCATTATTGCTGCTTTTTGGCTTAAATTATGAGGATGTAATGATTCATATCGAGCAATTGCTTTCATTCCTTTCGAAGTCTTAACTTCAGGATCATCTGCTGCACTTTTAACAATCTTATAATACATATCATATGTCATATAATTTTTTAGTACATCTAATATAAATCCTTCTTCAATAGCTTGTTGCATCGAATAAACATGATATGGTCTGTAACTTCCATCCAATTGTTTTGTCCCAAATATTTGTAACGTTTTATCTTTTGGAGTAGCAGTAAAAGCAAAGAATGACATATTAGAGTGGTCCCCATGCGATGCTAATTCATTCATTAGGAGATCATCATCTTCAATTCTACTATTTTCTTCCGCTAATTCATTTCTTGCATATTCCTCTAATATTTCTTCAGTATTACCTAATCCCTCTTTTAATTTAGAGGCGCTAGTTCCTGTTTGAGATGAATGAGCCTCATCAACTATAACAGCAAACTTCTTTTCAACACTATTAATTTCAGTATATATTCTTGGAAATTTTTGTAATGTTGTAATTATTATTTTTTTACCATCATTTATAGCTTGTAATAAATCTTTTGATGTTTTACCCTTATCTATCTTAACCACAGTTCCCGGAACATGGTCAAATTGATATATTGTATTTTGTAATTGACTATCTAATACTTTTCTATCAGTAACAACAATTACTGAATCAAATATTTTATTATCACTATCGTCATGTAATGAAGATAATCTATATGCAAGCCAAGCTATAGAATTTGATTTTCCAGACCCTGCACTATGTTGTATCAAATAATTTTTACCACTACCATTTTCTTTTGCATCTTTTACCAATTTAGTTACTGCATCTAATTGATGATATCTAGGGAATATCATCTTACCTGTTCTCCATGATTTAGTTGGATCATAATCTAAATGCATATATTTTTGTAGTATTTCAAGTAACGAATCTTTACATAATACTTTTTCCCATAAATATGCTGTACCAAATCCGTCTTTGTTGTTTGGATTACCTGCTCCACCTACATTACCTGCACCGTTTGTTCCTTGATTAAAAGGTAAGAAGTATGTGCTTCCCTTTGCTAATTTAGTGCTCATTACACATTCAAACAAATCAACACCAAAATATACTAAACTTCTTTCATTAAATTTAAAGATTGGTTCCTCTGGATCTCTATCAAATTTAAATTGATGCATTGAATTATTTATATCTTGTCCTGTATATTGATTCTTCAATTCCATAATTACAATTGGAAATCCATTAATAAATAATGTTATATCAACACTATTTTCATTATCCATAGAATAATGTAATTGTCTTACGCACTCTAAGATATTGCCATTATATAATTCTTCTAAATCTGGATTCATCGATGTTTCTGGTTTAAAAAATACTAATTTAAATTCCATTCCATCAAGTTTAATTTTATCTCTTAAAGTTGCAAGTAATCCATGTTCTTTAATTTGTTCTTCAACTTTTTTTAAGAAATAGTCTTTAGTATATTCTCCATGAATAGACATTAATTTCATCCATTTTTTATTTTGAGTAGATGCAATAAAATCAATTAAAACTTTTGGATTATATCCTTTTAATCTATCATATCCTAATCCATCACTAATATGATATCCACCTTTTGTTACTAAATATTTTTGAATTGATTCTTCAAAATTCTTTTCTTGAGTTTCCATATTACACCTCTCTTTTTCCTGTCACACATTCATATATAAGTGACTTTTTATATTCTTCTAATTTTTCTATAATTTGTTCTCTAATCTTTATAACATTATTAATTTGTTTTTTTCTTTCATCTAGATCATCTACTATTGTTTTAATTTCATTATATGGCGGTAACGGTACTTTAAATCCTCTCAAATCATCTCTACTTATTTTTAATCTGCAGGTATTAATTTGATCATCACCTTTATCAAAGGAAATAATCCCTCTTCCAATAGAATATAGTTTTTTGCGTATACCTTTAGACCTGAATAAATACTCATAGAATCTTGAATAATAATGATATTCGCCATCTTCATCATAATAGGTATAGTATACCGGACTAACGCATCCATAATAATTGGAATACCCAACAGCTCCAACAATCATGTTCATGCTGTTAAATACTAAATCGCCAATATGCGCTAACTTATACTGTTCAAACTCCTCTTTAAATCTATCCAAATTAGTTGTTTTTTCAGAATATGTAGTTATACCTTTATCTATTGAAAGAGATAATCGAGTCTTACTTTTTACTGGATTATTCTTTTCATTGCGTTCTTTCATAATATTTTTAAATGAAATAATGTTCCAAGTTTTAGGTATCTCTCCAATCCATTCAATCTCTGAATCTTTTTTTTGAACAATATATCTTTTTCCTGTTGTATATTCCGTCGTTAATGATTTAAAATAATCGTTTAATAATTTAATAATTTCTTTATTTTTTTCAATTAAATAATCAATTTTTTTTGTTTTTTCATCTAAATAAGTCGCTATTTTATCCTGTTCTTCTTTTGCCGGAAAAGGAATATAATAATTCATAAGTGTTTCTGCGGTTATTGTCCATCTATTATCAAAAGAAACTCCTTTTCCATGTATAAACATTGCCTTAACCCAATATTGATTTTTAAAATAATAATCAAAGTATCTAGAATTACAATCTACTTTTTTTGCTAAATTTATATATGCTGGACTAATAACTCCTTCGTTTTCAGAAACGCTACAATTAGCACCACTTACTAAATCCATAGGATTTATCATCAAATCTCCTTTGTAAACAATATGATAATTATCATAACTCTCAGCAAGTTGCCCCTCATTATTAGATATATCTCTAACTTTAACTCCATCTCTAGCTAACGATAAAATGATCGGATCGGAGGTTTGATTAATTTCTTTTCTTCTAAAGAATACATTTCTAACTTTTTTCACTTCCCATGATTCTGGTATCTCGCCCAACCATTCAATACCCGTATATTTCATCGTCCTACTCATATGAAATCTCCTTCAATATAAAATCTAATTCCTTATCTAAATCAGAAATTTCTTTTAGAATATCTTTTGAGTTTTTAGGTTCAACATATTTATAAAAATATTTCATAAACAATATTTCATAACCAATTTTAGTTTTTGAATCATCTACCATTGCATATTCATTAAACGGAACAACTTCTTTATTCAAATAATCCTCTATTGATTGACTAAGAGGAATCACTTCTGTTTCTGTTAAATCTTTATTTATTATTGGTATTCCTTTAGAATTCTTTTTTACTAAACCATTTACATCTAGTTCCGGAATTAGTATTGTAACTTTTCTATATCCAAAATTTTCTAATTCATATATCTTAGAATATTCATTTTCAACAAAATCACCATATATTTTAGTTATTTTATTAATTTGATCATTAGAAATTTCGTTTCTTTTATTTCCTAAAGGTTTTCTCAATCTTTTTCCAAATGAAGAAGCATCTATCAATTGGACTTTTCCAATTCTATGTGAAGGTTTTTTATTAGATAAAATCCAAATATATGTTGCAATTGGAGTATTATAAAACATATCATTAGGTAATTGAACAATACAATCTAATAAATCATTTTCTATTACATAGCGTCTTATTTCAGACTCACCTGATCCAGCATCCCCTTTAAACAATGCGGAACCATTATGTACTATTGCAATTTTGGAACCTTCTGGTTTCATTTTGGATACAGCATTTTGTAAAAACAATAATTGACTATCAGATATAGCTGGTGTCCCTGCCGGAAATCTTCCATCACTACCCTTTTCTGCTTCTTTCAGCACTGCAGCTTTTTCATTTTTCCATTCAATTCCAAATGGTGGATTCATTATAATATAATCAAAATTTTCACCAGGAAATAAATCTCCTGATAAGGTATTTCCATGTCTTATATTATTAGAATCTTCTCCCTTAATTAACATATCAGCTTTACAAATAGCATATGTTTGAGCATTTAATTCTTGTCCATAACATAGAATTCTTGATGATGAATTTAATTTTTTAGCATATTCCATGCTAGCAGTTAACATTCCACCCGTCCCGCAAGCTCCATCATATACTGTTTTAATTTTAGAAGAATCAGCTAAATCTTCTTCGTCTTCAAATATTAAATTAACCATTAATTCAATAACTTCTCTTGGAGTATAATGTTGTCCAGCTTCTTCATTTGATAATTCATTAAATCTTCTTATAATTTCTTCAAAAATATATCCCATTTCAATGTTCGAAACATAGTTTGGATGTAAATTTGCTTTTTCTGAATTATAAGTATCTATAACTTGATATAAAATTCCACTATCAGCCATTCTTTCTATCTGCTTGTTTAAATCAAAATTTTTAATAATATCTTTAACTTCATCAGAATATCCATTTATATAATTATAAAAATTCT
Source organism: Bacilli bacterium (assembly GCA_017397745.1). Lineage (GTDB taxonomy): Bacteria > Bacillota_I > Bacilli_A > RF39 > UBA660 > RGIG1840. The sequence goes on along the minus strand of JAFQIC010000042.1, from coordinate 1,207 downwards.
CTTCAATGTTATCCGGATCATCTAATAACTTTTTAAAATCATATTTAGATGTGTTATAAAACTTTTGGCCTGCTGTTTCTTTCAAAACAAAATCTCTCTTAGCAAAAGTTTCTGGATATTTTTTTGCCATTTCTAATACTTTATCTTTTGTATCTCCCAAAACAGAATCAAATCTTTTTAAAACCGTTAGTGGAAGAATAACATCTCCATATTCATGCGGTTTGTATACGCCAACCAATTTATCTGCAATACTCCAAATCAATGATGCTTTTTCATTCACAATTCTTGCTATATTACTCATTTTTATTACCTCTCTTAACTACTATTTGTTCTTTATTATTATCAGTTTCAATTTTACAATCTTTTGTATTGGATATTTTTATATTATTGTTTTTATCCACATAAAAGAATACAGAGTCTCCTTCATCAAGTTTTAATGTTTCTCTTACAATTTTTGGAATAGTAATTTGTCCTTTTGACGTTAATTTAGCTGTTGCTAAAAATTCATTTTCTTTTTTCATATCATTTTCTCCTTACTTTCCTTACATTATAATTATAACACAAATTATAACAATTTTTAAAAATTTGACACATTTTGTTGCAAAATTTTGATTTTTAAGTGATTAATACAACAAATTGGAGGTGCCTATGATTAGAAAGACTACTAATGGCGATATTAGTGATGAAGAATTTAATGCAATATTAAAACCTTTTTTAGAAAATTACGATGAGTATATTGAAAGCTATGTTATGCCTGAAGTTATTGCTTATTATATTGCTAATTCATATTATAGAAATGCTATGTATGAAGGTTCTTTTTTACAACATTATAATTCTGCTAAAGATTTAATTAATATGTTTGGGGAAAACGAAGAAAAAGTAAAAGCTGAGGTTTTTAAATTATTACGAGTAAAATATGCTTTAAGTATCACTAATGAAAATCCTTTAGAAATTAAAAAAATCGAGTATTAGTTATTTATTCTAATACTCTTTTGTTTGGTATATTTTCCAAAAAACTCACGGAAAACTTATAATTGTGTGAATTTAGGTGAGCTGTGGGTGTAGAAAAATATAGATTTGCAAATTAATTTAACCAAGTTTCACCAAATTATTTTGAGGTGATTTTCACCAAAATAATTTGTACAACACAAAAAGACAAAAATATGATATATTAAAAGAGGACTCAGTCCTCTTTTAATATTGAATT
>JAFQIC010000041.1 GCA_017397745.1 Bacilli bacterium | reverse complement strand
TGTTGCTCCTCCATTTGTACTTGTTAGACTATATACTAGTTCATTATTTACAAAGGTATTTGTTAAGTTTGTTATATCTATTGTATATTCTATTTCTACGTCACCTTTATTTTCTACTGCTCCTCTATAGAAATAAACTCTTTCATTTCCTTCAGTTCCCTCTTCTGTATAATATAGTCCATTTGTTATTTTTGTTGTGTCAATTTCCTCTTCTGCACCCATTAGTGTTTTAATATTATAATCCAAATTAATTTCATCTAAATAGTTTGTTTCAATTTTATCTTCTAAATTCATTGTTGATTGCAGATACAGAGGGTCATACTTTCCTTCTGATGTATATCCATAATGCAAGTTTTCTGCACTTTGCGCTGTATCAAAGTCAAATAAGACATTTGCTACTGATGGTTTTGTATATTTATACTGTCCATTTGAATTTATCTGAAGCACTCCTCCAAATATTGCTCCCATATTTGAGTTTTGATTACTTCCTGTTTCTTTGAATAGTACTGTCATTGTATATGTTTGTGTTACTCCTGGCGCTATCGTTGCTGTTTCTAGTGTTCCTGATGTAGTTGGTATTGCTTTTCTATTTGCTGTTGCTCCTCCATTTGTACTTGTTAAACTATATACTAGTTCATTATTTACAAATGTATTTGTTAAGTTTTCTATATCTATTGTATATTCTATTTCTACATCACCTTTATTTTCTACTGTAAATGTCTTTGTTACTGCTTGTCCTGGCAATGCATCTATCATTTGTATGTTTTGTGTATCTGTAAATTTTAATCTAAGTTCTGCTAATTCTACTACTGTTTCTCTTGCCTGTTCATTTCCTCCTACACTTGCTGTGAAGAATGAATATGTTAGTCCTGCTGACACTGCTAGTGTTAGTACTACAAATATTATTCCTCCTATTGCTATAACTTTGTCCTTCAATTTATTCACCTACTTTGTTACATTAATTATATAATGAACCCCCCCCAAGTCAAGAAAAATCACAAAGAAAAACAGTTAATTTTTAGTTAACTGCTTGTTCTTTTATTTATTCTTTTGCTTCTTCACTTTCTTCTGTTAAGAATTTTTCTTCTAGTATTTCACTTGCATCATCACTTAAGAATTCTTTTTGAAGCATTAGTTCAATATTAGAATATTGTTTAGCTCCAGTACCAGCAGGTATTAATTTACCTAGGATAACATTTTCTTTAAGTCCATGAAGCATATCAACTTTTCCTCTTGTAGCGGCATCAGTAAGAATTCTAGTTGTTTCTTGGAATGATGCTGCAGATAAGAATGAATCTGTTTCAAGTGATGCTTTTGTAATACCAAGCATTATTGGTCTTCCTGTAGCAGGTACTTTACCTTCAAGAAGAACTTTTTTATTTACTTCAGTAAATTCATTAATTGTTACATTAGCACCTTCATAGAATGTTGTATCACCAGGACTAACTATTTTTATTTTAGTTATCATACGTTTTACAACTGCTTCTATATGTTTATCATTAACATCAACACCTTGAGATTTATATACTTTTTGAATTTCTTTTAGTATATATTCTTTAGCTGTTAATGGATCTGTTACTGCAAGAAGTTCTTTTGGAGCAACACTACCTTCAGTAAGCGCAGTTCCTGCTTCTACCATATCACCTTTTTCAACTCTAAGTTTTGAATTATAAAGTGTAATATGTTCTCTTACTTCTACATCATTTGTAATATAGATTATATGTTTTCCTTTTTCTTCTTCTATTTTTGTTACTTTACCACTAATCTCAGCTATTGTAGCTTTAGCTTTAGGAGTTCTTGCTTCAAATAATTCTTCAACACGAGGAAGACCTAAAGTAATATCTCCACCACCAGCTACACCACCTGTATGGAAAGTTCTCATTGTAAGCTGAGTTCCTGGCTCACCAATACTTTGTGCTGCCATAATACCTACTGCTTCTCCAACTTCAACAACATTTCCAGTTGCTAAGTTTCTTCCATAACATTTTTGACATATACCATTATGTGTTTTACAAGTAAGTACACTTCTTATTTCTAATTTTTTAATTCCTGCTTTAACAATTTTATCTACCATTAAATCAGTAATAAGTTCATCTTTATCTAAAATAACTTCTTTTGTTTCTGGATGTATAACTTTTTGATTTGTATATCTTCCAAGAATTCTTTCTTCAAAAGATTCAATTTTACTTCCACTCTTTTCATCAACAAAATCAGTAACTTCTAATCCTTGTATTGTTCCACAATCTTCTTCTCTAATAATTAAATCTTGTACAACATCAACAAGTCTTCTTGTTAAGTAACCAGCATTTGCTGTTTTTAAAGCAGTATCCGCTGTTCCTTTTCTTGATCCATGTGTTGATAAGAAGAATTCTTGCACATCTAGTCCTTCTTTAAATGAAGCAAGGATTGGTATTTCAACTGGATCACCATTCGGTTTACTCATAATACCACGCATACCAGAAAGTTGAACAAGTTGTGTTTTATTACCACGTGCTTTAGACATAAGTATCATTGAAAGTGGATTATCTAAATTCACTTCTGCTAAATTACTTAAATCTTCTTGTACTTGATCTCTGGCATCCATCCAAAGTTTTACAACTCTTGAAAGTCTTTCATCTTCAGTTATTAAACCTCTCTTATATTGTTTATTAATTTGCTCTACTGTTTTCTTAGTATCAGCTATAATTTGTGGTTTTTTATCACTTGTTATAACATCACTTAGTGAAATAGTTATACCAGCAAGTGTTGAATATTTAAATCCTAAATTTTTAAGTTTATCTAGCATAATACTTGTTTCTGTAGTTTTATATCTTTTAAATATTTGTGCTATTATTTTTTCTAAATCATTCTTTTGAAATGCTTTATTAATAGGCATATTTCCTACTTCTTCTTTCAAATTCTTACCTTTTTCAATAAAGAATTTATCTGGAGTTATACTATCTAAGTTTTCTTTACTTACTTCTACTACATATGGGAATGTATCAGGAAGTATTTCATTAAATATTATTTTACCAGGAGTAGTTACTAAATATTTTTGTTTTTGTTCATCAGTAAATACTTTATATTTAAAGCTTTTAGCTAACACACATACTCTTGTATGAAGAGTTATTTCTCTTCTTTCATATGCCATTAATACTTCATTTGTATCTTTAAATGCTTTACCTTCATTTTCAAGACCTTTTTTCTCTATTGTTAAATAGTAGTTACCAAGTACCATATCTTGCGAAGGTGTTACTATTGGTTTTCCATCTTTAGGACTTAGAATATTTCCAGCACCTAACATAAGAATTCTTGCTTCCGCTTGTGCTTCTTCTGAAAGTGGTACGTGAACAGCCATTTGGTCACCATCAAAGTCTGCATTAAACGCTGTACAAACAAGTGGGTGAAGTCTTAATGCTTTACCACTAACTAGTTTTGGTTCAAATGCTTGAATACCAAGTCTATGAAGAGTCGGAGCACGGTTTAAAAGTACTGGATGTTCTTTAATAACATCTTCAACAATATCCCATACTCTTTCATCTTGTGCATCTATAAGTTTTTTAGCACCTTTTATATTGTGAACTAAATCTCTTTCAACAAGTTCATGTATTACATGTGGTTTAAAAAGTTCTAAAGCCATTTCTTTAGGAAGACCACATTCATACATTTTTAAATCTGGTCCAACAACTATAACAGAACGTCCACTATAGTCAACTCTTTTACCAAGTAAATTTTGTCTAAATCTACCTTGTTTTCCTTTAAGCATTGAAGATAAACTTTTTAGTGGTCTACTTCCAACACCTTGTACACTTCTTCCACGTCTTCCATTATCTATTAGTGCATCAACAGCTTCTTGAAGCATACGTTTTTCATTTTGTACAATTATTGTAGGAGCACCAAGTTCAATAAGTTTCTTTAAACGATTATTTCTATTTATAATTCTTCTATATAAATCATTTAAATCACTTGTTGCAAATCTTCCACCAGGTAGTTGAATCATTGGTCTTAGTTCTGGTGGAATTACAGGTAGTGCTTCAATAATCATCCATTCTGGTTTATTTCCACTTTCTAAGAAAGAATTTAAGCAATCAAGTCTTTTTACAAGTCTTATTTTCTTTTGACCAGTTGCATCATCTACTTCTTTTTTTATAGATTCAATTTCTTTTTCTAAATCTACTTCGCTAAGAAGTTTTTTAATTGCTTCCGCTCCCATTCCTACAGTAAAACCATTACCATATTTTTCATAGTAAGCACGGTATTCTTTATCAGAAAGAGTTTGTTTCTTTTCAAGTGGAGCAACACCTGGATCTAAAACAACATAACTTACAAAATAAATTATTTCTTCAAGGTCTCTTGGACTAATATCTAAAACTAGCCCTATTTTAGGTGGAACACCTTTAGCAAACCAAATGTGAGTAACTGGAGAAGCAAGCTCGATATGTCCCATTCTTTCACGTCTAACTTTTGAACGAGTTACTTCTACACCACATCTATCACATACAACATTTTTATATCTTAATCTTTTATATTTACCACAAGTACATTCATAATCTTTAGTAGGTCCAAATATTTTTTCACAAAATAGTCCATCTCTTTCAGGTTTTAGTGTTCTATAGTTTATAGTTTCAGGTTTTTTAATTTCACCATAACTCCAAGAGCGAATTTTTTCTGGAGAAGCAATACCTATACGGATTCCTTCAAACATATTTACATCCATCATTATTCTTCACTCTCCTCTACACTAAAATCTTCTTCATAATCCTCTAAATCTTCTTGATTTTCAAATTCTACTTCTTCATATTCTTCGTTGTTTGGATTCTTTTCTATAGCATTATCTGATTCAATATCAACTTCATCTATTGTAATTGGTCCATTATCTTTATCATCAAGGGATTCAAGTTCTTTAACTTCTTTAATTTCTCCATCTTTAGTAAGAACTGTTATATCAAGTCCTAAAGCTTGGAATTCTTTTATAAGAACTCTAAATGATTCAGGAACACCTGCACCACTTACTGGTTTACCTTTGACAAGAGACTCAAATACTCTTACTCTTCCTACAACGTCATCTGATTTTATAGTTAATACTTCTTGAAGTACATGAGCTGCACCATATGCATAAAGTGCCCAAACTTCCATTTCACCAAATCTTTGACCACCAAATTGTGCTTTACCACCTAAAGGTTGTTGAGTAACTAGTGAATAAGGTCCAGTAGCTCTAGCATGTAGTTTATCATCTACCATATGTATAAGTCTTATCATATACATAACACCTACTGATACTCTTTGATCAAATCTTTCACCAGTTCTACCATCGTAAAGCCATGTTTTATAGTCTGAATCAAGTCCTGCTTCTTTAGTCATTGTTTGAATATCTTCTTCAGTTGCACTATCAAATACTGGTGTAGCAACATGAACACCTAAAGTTTTAGCAGCCATACCTAAATGAAGTTCTAATATTTGTCCAATATTCATACGAGAAGGAACTCCAAGTGGGTTAAGCATAATATCTACTGGTCTTCCATCTGGTAAGTAAGGCATATCTTCTTCAGGTAATACTAAAGATACAACACCTTTGTTTCCATGACGTCCAGCCATTTTATCTCCAACTTGAATTTTTCTTTTCTTTATTATATAAACTCTTATAACTTTTGATACTCCAGCAGGAAGTTCATCACAATTATCTTTAGTAAATATTTGTACATCATGAACAATTCCTGAGCATCCATGAGCAACTCTTAAAGAAGTATCACGAACTTCTCTTGTTTTTTCACCAAATATTGCATGTAAAAGTTTTTCTTCACTAGTAAGTTCTTGCATTCCTTTTGGAGTAACTTTACCTACTAAAATATCATTTTCTTTTACTTCAGTTCCTATTCTTACAATACCATTTTCATCTAGATTTTTTCTAGCTTCTTCACTTACATTTGGAATATCACGAGTAAATTCTTCTGGTCCAAGTTTTGTATCTCTACATTCAACTGAATAATCTTCTATATGTATTGATGTATAAACATCATCTTTTACTATTCTTTCATTCAAAATTACTGCATCTTCATAGTTATATCCATTATATGTCATGAATGCTACTACAACATTTTTACCAAGAGCAAGTTCACCTTTATCTGTTGAAGGTCCATCAGCAATTACCATACCTTTTGTTACAGTATCACCTTTTTTAACTATTGGTTTTTGATTATAACATGTTTCAGCATTACTTCTTTGGAAATTTATTAAATCGTAAGTTATTTTTCCGCTTTCACCTACTATAACTATCTTTTTAGCATCTGCATACTCTACTACTCCATCTTCTTTAGCTGTTACAACAGCACCAGAATCTTTTGCAGCCATACATTCAACACCAGTTCCAACAAGTGGTGCTTCAGTTATCATTAAAGGTACTGCTTGTCTTTGCATGTTAGCACCCATAAGTGTACGGTTAGCATCATCATGTTCCAAAAATGGTATCATACTTGTAGTAATAGATACTATTTGTGATGGAGCAACATCTATAAAGTTTACTCTTTCTTTAGAAATAATTACATTTTCACCTTCAAATCTTGCAGGTACTTCATCATCTAATATTTCTCCTTTAGAGTTAACATTTATTGTTGCTTGACTTATATAATAATCTATTTCTTCATCAGCAGTTAAATAAACTACTTCTTTAGTAACTTTTCCATCTTTAACTTTTTTATATGGAGTCATAATAAATCCATATTCATTTACTTTAGCATAACTAGCAAGTGATGTTATAAGACCGATGTTTTGTCCTTCAGGAGTTTCTATCGGACATATTCTTCCATAGTGTGATACATTAACATCACGAACTTCCATACCAGCTCTATCACGTGAAAGTCCCCCAGGCCCAAGTGCACTAAGTCTTCTTTTATTATTAAGTTCAGCTATTGGATTTATCTGATCCATAAATGATGAAAGCTGACTACTACCAAAGAATTCTTTTAATGCCGCTGTTACTGGTCTAATATTTATAAGTGTTTTAGGAGTTACAGTATCAAGTTCTTGTGTACTCATTCTTTCTCTTATTACTCTTTCCATACGAGCTATACCAATTCTAAATTGATTTTGAATAAGTTCTCCACATTGTCTTACACGTCTATTTCCTAAATTATCTATTTCATCATAATTACCTATTCCATAATGTAAATTTATATAATATGAAATAGATGCATAAATATCTGAAATTGTTAGTCTTTTTGTATCAATTGTTTGATCATTACCTATAACTTTAATTATTTTATCTGATCCATCATTTGCATACACTAAAATTTCTTGAACAGTATCATATGTATCAAGTTCTTCATTTATTTTAACTTTTTTAACACCATATCCTTTTTCAAATAAAGGTCTAATGTTTTCAAGTATTTCTTTTGTAATTATTGTACCTTTTTTAACAACTACTTCATTTCCATCTTTTATTGTTTCAGCTATTTTTTGATTTAATAATCTATCTAAAACATTAAGTTTTTTATTAAATTTATAACGTCCTACTTTAGCTAAATCATATCTAAATTTATCAAAAAATCTTGTTATTAATTGGTTTTTAGAAGAATCAAGTGTCGCAGGTTCACCTGGTCTTAATTTTTCATAAATTTCAATTAATGCTTCATCTGTATTTTTAGTAGAATCTTTTTCAAGTGTATTTTGAAGATATTCTTCTTCTCCAAATACTTTAATAATTTCTTCATCACTTGAAAGGCCAAGTGCTCTTAAGAATGTTGTTATTGTAACTTTCCTTGTTCTATCTATTCTTACATAGAAAATCCCCCTGGCATCTAGTTCATATTCAAGCCAAGTACCTTTATTTGGGATAACTTCACTAGTTATTATATTTCTACCATTTTTATCTATTTCTCTTTTGAAATAAATACTAGGTGAACGAACAAGTTGTGAATTTATTACCCTTTCCACACCATTTATAATAAATGATCCTGTATCAGTCATAAATGGTATATCCCCTAGATATACTTCTTGTTCTTTAACTTCCCCTGTTTCGTTAATGAAAAGTCTTGCTTCAACTTTTAAAGGTGCCGCATAAGTAACTCTTCTTTCTTTACTTTCCTTTACGTTATATCTTGGCTCATCAAAAGAATATTCACCGAATTCTAGTGATAGTGAACCAGAAAAACTTTCAACAGGGAAAATATCTTCGAATACTTCTTTTATTCCTTCCTTCAAAAATCTATCATAAGAATCTTTTTGAATCTCTAATAGATTATTAAGCTGCATAACATCGTGTGCTTTTGAGAAATCTCTTCTTTCTCTATGGTCTCCAAACTTATGTGTTTTGTAAGCCACTATTTCACCCCAATTCCAAAATTTTTTTAAAAGAATACAATTTTAATAAAAATTAAATGTACCGCAATATATAATTTTATATTAGTTTTATCAAATTGTCAACATTTTTAACTTTTAACTTTTTTATTTATAAATTTAATTTTTCATCTATTTCACATAACGCTTCTAAAGCAAGTGTTGCAAATTCTTCTAGACTTAATCCTAGTTTTTCTATAGCTAGCATATATTCTCTATTTGCACTTCTACAATATCTCGCTTCTTTAAATCTTTTAAGAATAGAAGAAACTTTTACACTTTTAAGTTTTTTATCAGGATATCCTTTAGCTATCCCCATTATAAAACCACTCATAGGATCCGCTGATAACAAACAAATTTCTATAGGAGATTTTGCCTTATATCCGTTTATTGGATTATGCGCAAGAATAGCATTATATATTATTTCATTTCCAAATTCTTCTTTTTTAAGTAATTCTATTGATGCTGGTCCATGTAAAGACATATCATTTCTCCAATCAACCGTTTCTTCATCAAGATCATGAAGTAGTCCAGCAGTACCCCAAACTTCTTCATTAGAAGGATCAAATTTTAAAGCAAGTTTTCTCATTATAGCCTCTACAGCCTCTGAATGAAGTATATAATCTTCTCCTTTTACATATTTATTTAAAATTTCATATGCTCTTTCTCTATCCATTTTACACCTCTTTATTTATAGCTTTAAAAACTAAAAAACCTTTTTCTTTTATTAGTAATTCTATTTTGCATTTTTGTTCTAATATTTTTTTAATAGTAAGTGCACCTTGATCTTTTCTAATTACAAAGTACAACTTACCATCTTTATATAAATGTTTAAATGCACCTTCTAAAATTTCTAAAACTTTTTCTTTTCCAGCTCTTATAGGCGGATTAGTTATTATACTGTCATAATTATTTTTTATATTTTTATAAGCATCACTTTCAAATATATTAACTTTTAAATCAAATTTTTTAGCATTTCTATTACTTAAATGCAATGCTCTTTTATTTACATCAATCATATCCACAAAAGATTTATTGACTTTACTGATAACTAGTCCAATATACCCATATCCACAACCTACATCTAAAACTTTTTCTTCTTTTTTTACATCTTCCAAATAACTTTCTAATAAGAGCTTAGAACCATAGTCTACTTTATTTTTACTAAAAACACCATTGTCACTAATAAATTCGAATTCAAAGCCTTTATAATTATATTTAATTATTTTTAATTCACTTTTTAAATCTATATTATTAGTAAAATAGTGTTTCATTATTTATCTCCTCTCAAAGTCATACATAAACTAAAATTATAATAGTCCCTTTTTGATGAATCAATATGTGATAACCCTTTATGTATTTCTTCTAAACTTTCTGATTTAACCATTCTTTTTTTATGTCTAGTTTCAATAATTTTATAATCTTTTTCAGATAAAATCTCATTCATTTCATGAATTTCACTACTGTAAGTGTCATTTCCATCAAAGTTTATCTCTATAACTGAACTAAGCCATAAATGATTAGAAGCAAGTTGGCCTTCTATTATTTCATTAAATTCATTATATCCGTTTCTGTCACTAATTATTATAGGACTTATTATATAAATAATTTTTCCATTACTTATGTATATAGTCCCATTTTCTTCAAAACAAACAACATCTTTATAAAAACCAGCCATAGAATTAAACTTATTTCTATCAAATAATTCAATCATTACTGCTTTATTAACTCTTTTAGATAAAAAATTTATTATTTTAATTCTATTATTGTTTAATTTATTACTTGTCATGTTCCCCCCCTTTTTAACGCAAAAAAGCCTTTTTTTCAAAAGGCATTTAATATTTACGCTAATTCTACTGTTGCGCCAACTTCTTCAAGTTTAGCTTTAAGTTCATTTGCTTCATCTGATGAAATGTTTTCTTTAATATTTCCACCAGCATCAGCAAGATCTTTAGCTTCTTTTAGTCCAAGACCAGTTACTTCTCTAATTACTTTTATAACTTGTAATTTTTGAGCACCTGCTTCTTTAAGTACTACTGTTTTTGTACTTGAACCTTCATCAGCAGTTTCTGCTTGTGGAGCAGCTGCTACAGCTACTGCACTTGGATCTACTCCAAATTCCTCTTTCATTAAATCAACTAATTCTTTTACTTCAAGAATAGTCATTTCTTTTAAAGTTTCGATAATTTCTTTACTTGATATTTTTGCCATTTTAATTTCCTCCTTCACTTTCTTTCTTTTCGGCATATAAATTACATGCAATACTTAAATTTCTCAAATGTTCCATTAATCCACCAGCAAACATTGTAAGAAGTCCTTCCATACTTGGAATAGTAGCATATTTCTTAATTGTATCTAATTCTACTTTTTCTCCATCGATATATCCTACTCTTATTTCTAATTTTGGATGTTCTTTTTGAAATTCACTTACAAGTTTTATTGGTTCTATAATATCATTAGAGAATAAATAAGCATTAGGTCCTGACATATAATCATTTAAGGCTATTTTTTCTTCTGTTAAAGCCATATTCATAAGTGTATTTTTATAAATTTTAATGTCAGAATTTTGATTTTTAAGATTTTTTCTAAGTTCACCAAATTCAGATACTGTTAGACCTTGATAATCTAAAAGTAAAAATGTTTTATTATTTTGAAGTTTTTCTTTTATTTCTTTAACAACACTTTTCTTTTGGTTTAAAATCTTCTCACTTGCCATTTTTTCCTCCTATTTTTTATTAAAAAAAGCTTTACCCATAGGAAAGCTTATAAATAAATTTATTTTATAAGTTCCTCGGTAGGATTTACTTTTTTACCTACTGTCTATGGTACTTCTTTTTTTCATAATGTATTATATAACATTTTTATTTTTTTGTAAACATTTTTATTTGTCGAATGCAGTTTTATCTAATTTAAGACCAGGACTCATTGTAGATGAAATGCTTATATTTTTGATATACGCACCTTTAACTCCACTTGGTTTTAATTTTATAATTTCACTTATAAATGCTCTTAAATTTTCTTCTAAAGCGCTTTCTTTAAATGAAAGTTTACCTATTTGTGTATGAACATTTCCATATGAATCATTCTTAAATTCAATTTGTCCTTTTTTAACATTTTCAACAGCTAATTTAACATTTGTAGTAACAGTTCCAAGTTTTGGGTTAGGCATTAACCCTTTTGGTCCAAGGATTTTACCAATTTTTCCTAAAGCAGGCATCATTTCAGGAGTAGCTACGATAGTATCAAATTCGAACCAATTTTCTTTTTCGATTTTTTCTATCATATCCATATCTCCAACAAAATCAGCACCAGCATTTTTAGCTTCTTCAGCACCTTGTTTTGTTATTACAAGAACTTTTTTAGTTTTACCTGTTCCATTTGGTAGAACTAGACTACTTCTAATATTCATGTCAGTTTTTTTAGCATCAATGTTAAGTCTTACTGCAACTTCAACAGTTTCATCAAACTTTCTTTTTGAAACTTCTTTTAAAACTTTAATCGCTTCAAGAGGTGAATAAACTTTATCTTTTTCCACCTTATTTAAAGCTTCCACATATTTTTTACCATGTGCTTTCATATTTTCCCTCCTTTTGTGGTTTTCGGATTATTTTATTCTTCGCTTTTATTCTTCTTTATTTTCTTCGTCTTTTTGACCTTGCTCTGTAGTTTCAACTTCTACATTCACTTCAGTTTTTGCTTCTTCTTCCATTTCAGCAAATTCTGCTTCTAATTCAGCAGCCTTTTGAGCAGCTTCTACAGCTTCTTTTGCTTGTTCAGCAAGTTCAGTGTCATTTAAACCTTTAATTGCTATTCCCATATTTCTAGCTGTTCCTGCTACTATGTTCATCGCAGAATCAATATCATAAGCATTTAAATCTGGCATTTTAACTTCAGCTATTTTTCTTAAATCATCTTTTGTTATAGTTGCAACGATTTCATTAGCACCTTTAACACTTCCTTTTTTAAGATTAGCTGCTTTCATTAAAAGACTTGCTGTTGGTGGAGTCTTAAGTACAAAATCAAATGTTCTATCTTCATAAATACTTATTTCTACTGGAATAATATCTCCCATTCTATCTCTTGTTGCATCATTATATTTTGTACAAAACTCTTGTAAATTAATTCCTGCAGGACCAAGAACAGTTCCAACTGGTGGAGCTGGTGTTGCTTTACCTGCTTCTATTTGAATTTTTATTACTTTTACTGCTTGTTTTGCCACGAAAACACCTCCTATTAGTTTATTTTTTTCGCGAGTGGTTATAACGATAATCCCTCTCCCACTTAAACTTAAGTTATATTTAAAATATATAACCGCATTTAAGATATTATCACACTTTTAATAAAATATCAAATATTTTATGCTTTATTTATTTGAATTATTTCAACTTCTACTGGAGTTTCTTGTCCAAATAAATCAATTAGTACTACTAATTTTTCATTTTCTTTATCAATGCTCTCAATTTTACCAAACATTCCTTTGAACGGACCATCTATAATTGTTACTGAGTCTCCAACTTCAACATCAGTATCAACAGTAGCATTTTTACCACTATCAAGTTGAAGTATTTTAGCAACCTCATCTGGTGAAAGTGGAATTGGTTTTGCACCTTTACCTGATGAACCTATAAAACCTGTTACTCCAGGAGTATTTCTTACAACATACCATGCTTCATCACTCATAACCATTTCAACTAAAACGTATCCAGGAAACATTTTTTTTACTTTTTCCTTTTTTTGTCCATCTTTAATTTCAACTTCAGTTTGTTCTGGAACAATTACTCTAAAAATATTATTTTCCATCCCCATACTTTCAGTTCTCATTTCAAGATTTTCTTTTACTTTATCTTCATGTCCAGAATAAGCATTAACAACATACCATAATTTTTCGTTTTCCATTAGCTAACAATTCCTTTCAAAAAAGCGAATAATATATCAAGAACATAGAAGAAAGCACCAAAGAACGCAATCATAATTATAGTTATAACTGAATATCTAAATAATTCTTTCCCACTAGGCCAATGACTTCTTTTTGCTTCTTTTTTTACTCCATGAAAGAAATTCAAAATTTTACTCATACACTCCTCCATAAAAAAAACACCTTTGTGTGTTCGAATAAAGTATATCATATCAAACACCAAAAAACAAGTTTTTTTTAATTCATTTCTTTAGTTTTTATCATATCTGCATATTTCATTTTATCTTTACCATATTTTTTTCTAATTTTATCAACCGCTTCTTGAAGTTTATAATCTTTTTCAAAATCATTATTTTCAAGTAAAGATAATTGAACATCATTAGAAAATGTAAGTTCTTTTAAATTTATACATATAAATCTTATTGGTTCTTTATTCCAAAGTTTTAAAAACACTTTTATACTCTCATTATATAAAGAAATATCATTATTAATTGAATTTTTTAAAGTACTTTGTTTACTTTCTTTTTTAAAATCAGGATATTTTATAGTTACTGAAATAATACTTGCATACATTTTATTATTTCTAAGTTTATTTCCTATTTCAAATGTTAAATCTCTTATTACTTGTTTTATTTCGTCTATATCACTCATATTATATGGTAAGACAGTTCCAGAAGATATACTTTTTGGATCTGTTTTTTCACTTTCAACAAGACTTTCATCTATTCCATTAGCATATTCTATCATTAAATGCGCTTGATTTTTAAAATGTTTTTTTAATAAATTAATATCAAAAACAGCTAAATCTTTTATAGTTTTTATCCCTAAAACATTTAATTTTTCACTTGTTTTCTTTCCTATCATAAAAAGATCGTTTATCTGAAGTGGCCACATTTTTTCTTTTATTTCAAATTCATATAAAGTATGAACTTTATTAGGTTTTGAAAAATCAGAAGCCATCTTGGCACATAATTTATTGTTGCCAATTCCTACGTTTACCGTAAAGCCAAACTTTTCTTTTATTTCATTTTTTATTTTATTAGCAACTTCTATAGGATTTCCAAAAAGTTTTTCACAACCTGTATAATCTATGAAACACTCATCTATTGAATATCTTTCAACTACTGGAGAATAATTACATAAATATTTATAAAAATTATCCGAATATTGCTTATAGAGAGCATAGTTTGGTGGATAAACTTTTAAATTTCTATATTTTTGTTTTGCACTATATATTGTGTCTGCAGTTTTTATTCCAAGTTTTTTCGCCGAATCACTTTTCGCAAGCACTATTCCTTTTCTAAGTTCAGTTCCGCCTATAATAGAAACTTCTTTTCTTATATCAACTTTATTTCCATTTTCAAGCATATCCACTGCACTCCAAGATAAAAAAGCATTATTAACATCTACATGAAGAATTATTCTTTTCATTTTTTCACCAATTTTATACTAACACGCATATACTTTGCTTGTCCATATTTTTAAAACAAATATTTTTTTATTTATTTAAATCTATTTCATGAGTGTATTCTTGTATCTTTTCAACACTCACTCCTGTGATTTCTGAAATGTCACTATACTTCATATTCATCTTAAGCATTTTCATTATATGTTTAAATATTGTATTTTTCTTTCCTTCAGCTATTCCAACTTTCTTTCCTTCAGCTATTCCAACTTTCTTTCCTTCAGCTATTCCGACTTTCTTTCCTTTTAACTCTCCATCATACTTTGCTGCGGCTATATCTAATTCTCTTATTGAATCCCATGTTGTTGTCATTATATCCTCAAGTTTTATTTCCATTTGCTTTTGTATCTCCTCTCTTATTTGTTTTTTTACTT
>JAFQIC010000040.1 GCA_017397745.1 Bacilli bacterium | reverse complement strand
TGGTTTTTCCCTTGATGAAAAAAATATAAAAAGAAGTGGAGCAAATTATATAGATGAATGTACTTATTATGTTTATGAAAATATAGATGAATTTTTTTCGAAAAATAAAGGAACATATTACTTTTTATCTAGATATGCTACTAAAGTTCATTCTGATTTTGATTTTAGCAATAAAGAAGAGAATATTTATTTTATTTTTGGAAAAGAAAGCACAGGAATTCCTAAAGAAATATTAAAAGAAAATATAAATAATTCACTAAGGCTTCCAATGAATGATAAAATTCGTGCACTTAATTTAAGTAATACTGTAGCAATTATGATTTATGAAGCATTAAGACAACAAAATTATAATGATCTTTTAACATATGATACATTTAAAGGAAAAGACTATTTATTGAAATAATTTATTAAATATGCTATAATATAGTTCGCTTTTAGGGGGAGTTATGGAAAATATTTTAGATGTTGAAAAAATATTATCAAAATTAGATGACAGTGAACTAGAAATTCTTTTTAAAAATTATAAAGATGCTAAAGAAATTATAAAAAGAAAACTTAATAGAAAATTATCTCAAATAAATAAAACATTAACTGAATTATTTGGTAGTGATTTTGATGAGTTTAAAAAATATGTATTAAGTAGAAGATCACGTACTACTAAAATATTTAAATTAAAATATGGAGAAAATTTAGATAAATTAAATGAAATAGAATTACAAAAAGAAGATGAAGCAATTATTAAAAGAATAATAACTGAATTTAAAAATGGTAAAAGATATATTCCTACATTTGATTTGTTTTTTTCACAAAATTTAAAAGATTTAATAAATGGTGATTTTGAAGAATTTAAAAAATATCTTTTAAGTCGAAGACCAAATACAATAAGTATTTTTAAAAATAAATATGGTGAAAACTTAGAAGATATAAATGAAATAGATTTGACATATGATGATAAAAAATTAATTAAAAAAATAATAATTGATTTTAATAATGGTAAAAGAATAAAAGAAAAAAAGAAACGTAAAACTAATGAATATAAAAAATTAGAAGAAGAATTAGGTGAAAATTTTATAGATTTTAAAGCATATTTACTTAAAAAAGATGAAACTACTATTAATATTTTTAAAAAAGTATATGGTGAAAATTTAGATAGTCTAGATATTTCGAAAATAACTTCTGAAGATGTTATGGTTATTAAAAGAGTATTTATAGGATTTAAAAGAAGAAAAAATTTAAAAGAACAAAATTTAATTGAAATATTTAATGAAGAATTTGAAGAATTCAAAGAATATGCATTAAGTAGAAGTCCACATACTATAGAAATATTTAAATTAAAATATGGTGAAAATTTAACTGAATTAAACAAAGTAATTTTATCGGTGCAAGATGAAAGAACTATTAAAAGGATTATAAACGAATTTAAAAATGGCAAAAGAAAAATTGATGATGGAATAATTTCTAACAAAAAATTACAAGATTTATTTACTTATGAAGAATTTAATGAATTTAAAGAATATGTATTTAGTAGAACACCTGAAACAATTAAAATTTTTAAATTAAGATATGGTGAGACTCTAGAAGAATTTAATACTTGTAAATTAACAAATAATAATAAAAATACTATTTATAGAATAATATATGAATTTAAAAATGGTAAAAGAAAAAGTGATAATGAATCAATATTAGATAAACATTTACAAGATATGTTTACTCATGAAGAATTTGAAGAGTTTAAAAAATATGTATTTAGTAGAACACCTGAAATAATAAAACTTTATAAATTAAGATATGGTGAAAATTTAGATGAACTTAATGATTTAAATTTAACAAATTCAAATAAAATAGCTATTTATAGGATAATAAGAGAATTTAAAAATGGTAAAAGATTTAATGATACAGAAAGTTTAAATATTGACCAAAATTTATCAGAGTTATTTGGCGAAGATATTTTAATGTTTAAAGAATATGTACTTAGTAGAAGTGTATCAACAGTAAATGTATTTAGAAAAAAGTATGGAGAAAATTTAGAAGAATTAAATAATTCTAATCTTTCAAAAAAAGAAAATGTTATTGTTAGAAGAATTATAAATGAATTTAAAGGTGGTAAAAGATATAAACCTAAAACTGATGATATATATTTTTCTAAGAATTTGAAAGATTTAATAACTGGAGATTTTGAAGAGTTCAAAGAATATGTACTTAGTAGAAGACATAACACAATAAGTCTTTTTGAAAGAAAGTATGGAGAAACTTTAGAAGAGTTAAATGACGTAGATTTAACATATGGTAATAAAAAATTAATTCAAAGTATAATATCTGATTTTAATAGTGGAAAAAGAAAAACAAATCAAAGAAAAGAAAGTAAAAGAAAACGTGCTTTTACTTCTAAAAACTTAGAAGAAATATTTGGAGAAAATTTAATTTATTTTAAAGAATATGTATTAAAAAAAGATGAGGCTACTATTAAAACTTTTAAAAAAATATATGGCGAAAATTTGGATAGTTTAGATATTTCACAAATAACTCCTGAAGATACTTTAGTTATTAAAAGAGTTATTACTTCATTTAGAAAAAGAAAAATTTTAAAAGAGGCAAATTTACCTGAAATATTTAAAGAAGATTTTGAAGAATTTAGAGATTATATTTTTAGTAGAAGCGATTCAATAATAGATGCATATAGAAAAAAATATGGCGAAAATTTAGATACAGTAAATGATGTAAAATTAAATACAAAAGAAGCAAAAGATATTTATAGAATGAAATGGTTATTTAGAAGTGGAGAAAGACAGAAAAAAACTTATTTAAATACCTTATTAACTGAAACGTATGGAGAAAATTTTAATATATTTAGAAATTATGTATTTAGTAGAAGTAATTTAATTATAAATACATTCAGAAAAAAATATGGAGAAAACCTAAGTGAAGTAACTGATTGTGAATTAAATAGAAACGAAAAACAAATAATTTATAACATAAAAACAGAATTTGAGAAATTTATAGCAAATAATAGATTAAAGAAATCTACAACTATAAAACTAGAAGAAAAAACAAGTCCTAAGAAAAAAACAGAAAGAAAAATAGAAAACATTAATTTAAAAAATAATGATAGTTTTTTAAATATATATTTTAAATTATATGGCACTGAATTTACTTCTTTATTTACTGAACCTGATACTGCTTTATACCTTTTAAAAACTGCTTTTTCAGAAGAGAGAAATAACATTATAATAGGGTATCAATCTCTTATTGATCAAAAAAATAGTATCAATCTTTTAATTAATAAAATTAGAAGAAAAATAGCACAGTTAAAATCTAAAAGAGCTGTATATATTTTAGGATTACCTTTATTATATAAATTATTTGATTTAGGATTAGATAAAAATAATAAAGTTGAAATTTTATCAAAAATACCTTCGGATATGATAAGAATATTATATAAAGCTTTTGGTTCGACTCTAGAAAAAGTATGTTTAAATGATTTAACTAATAAAGAAACGATTTTATTAACAAATATTGTAATTCCTTATGTTATAACTGAAATTATAAATTATTATAAAATAAATGATCCAGCTAAAGCAGAAGAAATTCTAAAAAAGATAGAATCTGTTCCAAATTATGATAGTGATAGTAAGAAAGATCAAGGTAATGAAGAAAAAACTAAAAAAACTAGAACAAAAAAACAATCTAAAGATGTAACAACTAGACAAGCTAACTTAAATAAATTTTTAGAAGAATTTGAAAAAAATTATAAAGTTAGTTTTGATGAATATTTTAAAGGTGATTTAGATTATGAATTTATACTTACAAATGTATTTAATTTATATGTTATAAATATTTCTTTAGGTTTATCTAAAAATATACCAGGTGATTTTAAAATACTTGAGAATGAACTAAAAAGACTCGAAAGTAATTTAAAAGATATTAAAGTAGATGGTAAGCAATCATTAAAAGATATATTATATACGCTTGATTTTAATCAAATAGCCTTAAATAAAATAGTATTTGATAAGTTAAGTAAAACTATGCAAGAAAAAATTATTACTGCTTATGGACGTAATTTTAATGAAAATTATTTAGAAGTATTAGAAGAAGATGAACAAAAACTACTTTTAAATGTTGTTATACCTTATTATATTTTAAAACTTAAAGAAGAGTATGCAAAAAGAAATAAACATATTTCTAGTGCACATGAATCACAAAATAAAATAAGTGAATATAGCGATATTAGTTTTTTAAAAGATTTTTCTAAAAAATATCAATAATAAAAAAATATTTAAGTAAATATGATAAAATATGTTCGTTTTTTAAGGGGTTTATATGGTAAGAATAATACAAGATTTTAATTTATACGGAGAAGAATTAGAAAAATTTTTAAACGATTTTGATTTTGAAACATTACCGAATATTTTTAAAGAAGAATATGAAGAACTCAAAAAATATATTTTAAGTAGAAAAGAAAAAACTGTTAAAATTTTTAAATTAAAATATGGAGAAAACTTAGATATTGTTAGTGATTATAATTTAACTATTCAAGATAAAATTACAATTAATAGAATAATAAATGAATTTAGAAATGGTAAAAGATATGAAGATTATAGAAGACCACTTAGTAATGAAGCGTTAAATTATAAATTAGATGATTTATTTAAAGAAGAAATTGAAGAACTCAAAAAATATATTTTAAGTAGAACATCTGATACAGTAAATGTATTTAAGAAAAAGTATGGAGAAAATTTAGATAATTTATTTGATGTTGTTTTAACTTCTCATGAAAAAACTACAATTAATAGAGTACTTTATGAATTTAAAAGAGGAAATAGATATTCTGGTAAAACTATAAGGGCACAAAAAGAAATACTTACTGATAAAAAATTAAAAGATTTAATTAAAGGGGATTTTGAAGAATTTAAAAGATATGTATTATGTTTAAGTCCTGCAGTAGTTAATCTTTTTAAAGAAGTGTATGGTGAAAGTTTAGAAGAATTTAATGATATATACTTACCATATAGAAAAAAAAGATTAATTAAAACAGTATTGGATGATTTTAATAATGGAAAAAGGTATGGGGGTAATATGAAGAGTTTACTTGGTTTAAGAGAAGAATTTGGAGAAAAATTTGAAGAATTTAGAGAATATGTTTTTAGTAGGACACAGTTTGCTATAGATACATATAAGAAAAAATACGGAGAAAATTTAGACGAAGTATATGATATAGAACTCATGTTTAATGAAAGACAACTAATTTCTAAAATTAAAAGTAGATTTAAACAAGGAGATAGAAAGAAAATAAAAATCACTATTTTAGATCAAAAATTAACTGAGATTTATAAAGAAGAATTTGAAGAATTTAAAAAATATATTCTTACTAGAACTGAGCATACTATAGAGGTTTTTAAAAAAAGGTACGGAGAGGACTTTGATGAGTTGTTTCTTTCGGATAGAACTAATAAAGAAGATAATATAATTAGAAGAGTAATGTATGAATTTAATAAAAATAAACTGTACAAAAATAATCAAAATGTTTTAGAAAAAACACAAGAGAAAAATCATAGTAAGGAAAAGAAGAATTTAAAAGAGTTTAAAAAGGAAAATAATGAATCTTTTTTTAATATATATTTTGAACTTTATAATGAAAAATTTACTTCGTTATTTACAGAACAAGATACTGTTTTATATCTTTTAGAAACTATTTTTATGGAAGAAAGAAATCGTATTATAAGAGGATATCAAACTAGTAAAGATCAAAGACCTAATATAGTGCTTTTAATTAATAATATTAGTAAAAAAATAGTAGAATTAAAATCAAGAAGAGATATATTTACAATTAAAAGTTCATTTCTTCATAGTTTTTTAGATTTGAGTCTAGATAAAAAAGATTTAAAAAATATATTAAAAAATATACCAGAATATATTTTAAACTTGTTATATAAATCTTATGGAAAAAATTTAGATAAAATTAATATTGATTATTTAACTGAAGAAGAAAGATATATATTAGAAAATATAATTATTCCTTATATGATAATTGAAATACAAAAATATTGTAATTCTATTAATACTGAAAAAATGAAAAAAGTATCTGAAAGAATAAATTTGATGGTAAAAGATATAGATGAAAAAGAAGAAAAAATAGAAACATTTAAAGAAAGAAAACATTGTGAAGAAGTAGTAACGAAGAAGGCTAGTGTTTTAAAATTTTTAGAAGAATTTGAAAAATATTATAAGGTTAGTTTTGATGAATATTTTGGTGATGATATAAATTATAAATATTTACTTACTAATGTATTTAATCTATATGTTATTAATATTTCATTAGGTTTAACAAAAAATATTTATGAGGAGTTAAAAAAATTAGAAGCCAAGTTAAAAGAACTTGCAATTCAATTAAAAGAAATAATAATAGATGAAAATTTAACATTAGGTGAAATTTTTAATAGATATATGTTTTCAAAACCCGGAATCAATCATTATATATTTATTAAATTAAGTAAATCTATGCAAGAAATAATTTATAAAGCCTATGGGAAAGATTTTAATTTAAATAATATTAATTTACTTGAAGAAGATGAAAAAAAATTACTTTTAAATATAGTAATTCCTTATTATATAGTACTTCTTAAAGAAGAATATTCTAAGCAAAAAAGAAGTTCAAATAGTATTCATGAATTACAAGAAAGAATAAATGAATATAGTGATATTAGTTTTGCAACTGATTATGCTAAAAAATATCAATCTTAATAAAATTAAAAAATATTTCTTTTTGAAGTATTTTTTTATTCATAAATTTTTAAATATAGAATAAGTTTTAATGTAAGAAAAACGAAGGAGAGAAGAGTTTATGAATAAAAAAGATATTATTGAAAGTATCTCAGTAAAAGGTAATGGAGAAATATATTTAGGTGTAGTAGGAGCTGTTAGAACGGGAAAAAGTACATTTATAAAAAAATTTATTGAATCATTAGTTGTTCCTTATATAGAAGATGAGGACAGTAAAAAAAGGTGTCTTGATGAAATACCTCAAACAGCACAAGGTAAAACTATAATGACTATTGAACCAAAGTTTATTCCATCTTCAGGTTGCTTAATAAAAGTAGATGAATTTGAAACTCAAATTAAACTTGTTGATTGTGTAGGATATGTTATACCTGAGGCTAAAGGATATGAAGATGAATTTGGTAATCCTAGAATGGTAAAAACACCTTGGTCAGAAGAAGATATTCCATTTATAGATGCCGCTAAAATAGGTACTGAAAAAGTAATTAAAGATCATGCAACTATAGGTATTTTAATAACTACAGATGGTTCTATAGGAGATTTTAGTAGAGAAAATTATGCACCTATAGAAGAAAAAGTGGTTAATGAACTTAAAGAAATAAATAAACCATTTATTATTATAATGAATACAGTGTATCCAAATAGTGAGCATATTCAAAATTTATGTAAAAATCTTAGTGAAAAATACAGTGTTCCTGTGATACCACTAAGCGTTGAAACTATGAAGGAAGAAGATGCATTAAATGTATTAAAGGAAGCGTTATATGAATTTCCAATAGAAGATATAGAAGTGAAAATACCTGATTGGATAGGAGTGCTTAAAAAAGATCATCCAATTAAAAATATTTATTTAAATAAAATAAAAGAAAGTATTCATGATGTTAATAAATTAAGAGATGTTGAAAATATAAATATTGATTTAACAAATATTAGTGAGATTGAAAAAGCATATATCTCAAATGTTAATACTAAAACAGGGCAGGTAACATTAACTTTAGAAGCTCCTAGTAATTTATTTGATGAAGTATTAAAAGAAAAAATAGGTGTATCAATAAATTCAAAAGCGGAACTTTTAAAAGTATTTGAAGAATTTTCAGAAGGAAAAAGTGAGTTTGAATCACTTAAAACTGCTTTAAAACAAGTAAATTCAACAGGATATGGTATAGCTTTTCCAAAATTATCTGACATGAAACTTGAAAAACCAGAAATTATTAAGCAAGCTGGAAGATATGGAGTAAAACTTAAAGCCTTAGCAAGTTCTATTCATTTAATTAAAGTTGATGTAGAAAGCACATTTGAACCTATTATAGGAAGTGAGATGCAAAGTAAGGAACTTATTAATTATCTATTAAAAGATGGAGAAGATAATAAAACGGATATTTGGAAAAGTGAAATATTTGGAAGAAGTCTTGAAGTTATTGTTCAAGAAGGAATACAAGCAAAACTTTCTATGATGCCTGAAACTGTTAGATATAAACTAGGGCAAACAATAACTAAAATTGTTAATAAAGGAAGTAATAATTTAATTGCTATTGTAATATAAAAGATATTCACATTTTTGAATATCTTTTTTAATCGTTGAATCCTAAAATTTTTATTAGTCTTACTTCAGGAGTACTAATCGCACTTATTGGATAGTTTTCGTAATCGTTAGTGTTAGAATTTACTAAGATTTCTATAACCTTATCATTGTTATTTTTATAAGGTTTAATAGAAACAGTAGAATGAATAAATATGCCATCATATCCTACTTGAATTATATCACCTTCTTCGGCATAGTATATATTTAAATTAGTTTCTGCACAAAGACCAAAATCTATATTGTTTTTAGCATAAATATAGAATTCATTTACAATAGTCCAAGATGGACTTCTTCCGTATTTATCTTCGCTATTATCAGGTTCATTTGAATACCATTTCCAAATGTCTTTTCCATAAACATCCATAGGTATTCCGCCAGAAAATAGAACTTGTGAGGCAAAATTTTGGCAATTACCACCATATTCGTCATATTTTTCCCATTCTTTTGTATTTCTTTTTTTTACATATTTGGAAGCATATGATAAAGCTTTTTCTCTATTGTAATCATTATCACAAGTTTTATATTCAGGTTTTTCACTTTCTAAAAATTCTTGATAAAGAAGTTTATTATCTTCAATACTTATAATTTTTTTGTTATAAAGTTCTTCATAAACTGAATCTATTTCTTCTAATGTATAATCTTCTTCTAAAAATTCATCAAATAAACTAAATGAATCAGCGTTTCTTTTAAATGAGATTAAGTTATAAGATTCATCAAATGTAAAAATATTTTGGATATTATAATAATATGATGAAACTTCTTTCATGAATTTAAAATTATAAGTTCCATTTTCCATCACAGTTACTATATAATCATTTTCTATATTTTCTATACTTTTAAATTCTATATCATAAGAAGTATTAGTAAGTGATAAATCATTTCTCTCGTTTTTTCTAGTTTCAACTAAATATTTTACAATTTTATTAGTTAAATAGGATTCGGTATCATCTTTTATTAATTTACTAAAATCATTTTCTTCTAAATAATACATAGATTTATATAAAAGATTTAAAACATCAATTACTTTATTTTCAACATTTATAAAATCTGTTGATGAATAGTCTTTGTTAAATGTAATATTGTTAACAAAATCATTCTTTTTTATTATCACAGGTTCTTTTGTTTCATCTTTTTTGAAAAAAATAAACAAAAGTAACACAGTAATAATTATGAATAATAATACTTTAAATTTAAATTTTAACTTAATTTTTCTTTTTTTCATAATACAATGATAACATTTATATATAAAAGTTTAAATATTTAATATACACTTTAATGTAAAGTAGAATAATTATAAAAATAATGTTATGATTAATTTAAGAAAGATAATAATATTAATAGGTGAGTTATGATTAATAAAATTAAAAATATGAATAAAATAACATTATATATTATACTAATAATTTTTGTTTATATTATTTTAATATTACTTAATTTTATTTTTGGTAAAATAGATGATAACTATATAAAAAAAGATAATAACTATAAAAAAAGTGAAATAAAAGAAATAAGTGAATTTTATAAATTAGATATTAGTTATCCAAGATATATGAATGATGAAATATCAGCTATTGTTACTGATTATCTATATGATTATATTTTAAATTTTAAAAAACAAAGTGAAAAAACAAATAAAATAGAAACTCTTAATATAAATTATGAAATTGAAAAAGTTGATAAATATACTAATATACTTTTTACTATTGAAAATTCTTTAGTTCCTGGAGAAAAATATAAAAGTATTTTAATTGATGAAGAAAATAAAAAAGAAATTTTTATTAATAAAATTTATGGAAATAATATACTAAATGAAATAAAAGAAATGTTTTATAAAAAATATTCTGAATATATATATAGTCATATTAAAGATTTGGTAATAGAAGATTTTAATTTTAGTTTTAAAGATGGGTATATAAACGTATATGTTAATAAAAATATTTTTTCTAATAATATTCTTTATGATATTTATGTAAGTAAAGTTTTTGATAAAGAAAAATACGTTTTTGAAGAAGTTAAAGCAGATAAATATGTGGCATTTACTTTTGATGATGGACCTAGTGAATATACTTCTGATATAGTAGATGCGTTTGTAAGTAACAATTCTAAAGCAACATTTTTTATGCTTGGAAATAGAATGAAAGCACTTGGAAGTGTAGTTAATTATGTAAAAGATAATAATATGGAAATAGGAAGTCATACTTATTCACATAAAAGGCTTACTGATTTAACAAAAGAAG
Source organism: Bacilli bacterium (assembly GCA_017397745.1). Taxonomy (GTDB): domain Bacteria; phylum Bacillota_I; class Bacilli_A; order RF39; family UBA660; genus RGIG1840. Next base: position 2,017 of record JAFQIC010000040.1, on the reverse strand, counting down.
AAGCACTTGAAGAAATAAATTCAACTGTTATAGTGTATAATGAACTTACAAATGAAAATTTAACACTTTTAAGGCCTCCATATGGTTCAATTAATAATGAAGTTATGAATTTATCTTTATTTCCTTTAATAACGTGGAGTATAGATCCAAAAGATTGGCTTAATAAAGATCCAGAGTACATAAAAAATCATGTTTTAGAAACTATTTATGATGGGGCTATAATATTAATGCATGATATTTATCCAACATCAAAAGAAGCCGTTAAAATGCTTATACCAGAACTAATAAGTAATGGTTATAAATTAGTCACAGTTTCAGAACTTGCAAAAATTAAAGGTAAAACGCTTGTTCCTGGCCAAATTGTTAGAGAAATAAAATAGTAATATTTTCTTGACAAAAGCATATAAATATAGTAATATTAAATGCGTGAAAAGAGAAAGCAGTGTATCCACACTCACCTGATTTACAAAAGTAGATAGGTAAAAAGCTAAATAATTTTGGTTTTAGTTTATTATAAGTGGATACAATTGTATTCACTTTTTAAATTATTTTGGAGGTGTTTAGAATAGCTAAACAAGAAAATACTTTAATTAATGAAGAAATAACTTTTGCTGAAGTTATGGTAATTGGCCCTAATGGTGAAAAGATGGGAGTAAAACCTATAAGTGATGCTTTGACGCTTGCTTCATATGCTGGTCTTGATTTAGTACTTATGAATGGAGGAAATAATCCTGTTTGCAAAATAATGGATTATAATAAATTTAAGTACGAAAAAACTAAGAAAGAAAAAGAGGCTAAGAAGAAGCAAAGAGAACTTAATTTAGAACTTAAAGAGTATAGACTTAGTGTTACAATTGATACACATGATTTTGAAACAAAATTAAGAAATGCTACTGAATATATTAAAAAAGGACATAAAATTAAAGTTTCTGTAAGATTTAAAGGAAGACAACTTGCTCATCCTGAACTTGGAAAGGAAGTTATTCTTAAATTTGCAGATAGAGTAAAAGATATCGCAGTATCGGAAGGTATGCCTAAAATGGAAGGCAGAAGTATGAGTTTAATTCTTACTCCAATAAAATAGAAGAAAGGAAGGTGGCTTTTATGCCAAAAATGAAAACACATAAAGGAATAACTAAAAAAATAAAAGTTAGAAAAGGTGGTACTACTAAAATAGGAAGACCAGGAGCAAATCATAAAACTGGTAAAAAAAGTACAGATTTTAATAGAAAAAATAGAAAAGGTAATACTTTAAGTAAAGGGGACACTAATAGATATAAAAGTGTTCTAAAGGGGGTAAAATAAAATGACTAGAGTTAAAGGTGGAGTAGTTTCTAAAAATAGAAGAAGAAAAGTTTTAAAACAAGCTAAAGGATATTTTGGAAGTAAACATAGATTATATAAAACAGCTCAAGAACAATTATTCCATAGTGGAGCATATAGTTATCAAGATAGAAAGAAAAGAAAAGGCGACTTTAGAAAATTATGGATTACAAGAATAAATGCAGCTTGTCGTGAAAATGAAATTTCTTATTCTAAATTTATAGATGGACTTAATAAAGCTAATATTGAAATAAATAGAAAAATGCTTAGTGAACTTGCGATTAGTGATCCAAAAGAATTTACTAAAATAGTTGATTTAGCAAAAGATGCTTTAAAAAATCCAAAAGCTAAAAAAGAAGAATTAAAAAAAGAAGAAAAAGTTAAAGAAACAAAAAAAGAAGTAGAAGATTTAAGTAAAAAAACTGTTGCTGAACTTAAAAATATTGCAAAAGAAAAAGGACTTGAAGTAACTAGTTCAATGAAAAAAGCAGATATACTTGAATTATTAAAATAAACATCTATAATGATGTTTTTTAAAACTAAAAAAGGACGTACGTTAAATTTAGAGATAAACGCACGGTTAGTGAAAAAATAAGATTATTTATTTAACTGCCCGTAAAATAGGCATAAAAAGACATAAAAATTGAAAAAAAATAAAAAATGTAGTAGTATATATGTCAATAAGCGAAGTATT
>JAFQIC010000007.1 GCA_017397745.1 Bacilli bacterium | reverse complement strand
TAATTAATTTACTTTAATTATAATTTGAAATTATAAAAAAGGTGTGTTATAATTTTATTGTGCTTTAGGGGCATAATATAATGGTAGTATCACAGTCTCCAAAACTGTTCGTTCGGGTTCGAATCCTGATGCCCCTGCCATATAAAATAATTCGAACTAATGTGTTTTTTAATATAAATTTGGTACATAAGTATCATTTTTTTTATTTTCAAAAAAATTGATATTTTAAGTGAAATATAAAAACTAAAAATTTATTTATTAACAAAAATTCTGTCACAGAAAAAAATTAAAAAATATTATATACTTATTATTAATTTATTTAAAGTTTATAAAAGTTTCAGTATTTTTTAAAATGTAATAAAAACTTTTTTTTAATTTCAGTTTGTGGTAAAATAATAACAAATTAAGGAGGATAAAGTATGGAAGAAAAAAAGGTAAAACTAGTAGCGAAAACTACAATTCCTAAAGAAGAAAATGAAGAGGAATTTAAGCCATTAACTTGGGAAGAAAAAAAAGTAAAAACGATATTTTCGGAATTAAATATTGAAGGTTTAAACGAAAACGAATTACAAGGATTAGGATCTTGGTATGCGTATTTTACCGATAAACGAGCAAAAGGATTTTATGGTGGATCTGGTTATGTTTTAGGTCATCCAATTGTTAATAAAGTAACAATTAAAAAGGGTTTAATGTTTTTTTCTAATGTTTTAAACAACTTAGATGAATTTGATAAAACCTTAGTTGTTGAAACATTACACAAAAAAGGCGGTATTCGCTTTAAATGTAATAATAAAAATGGAAAAAAATTAGTAGTAGACTTTTCTTTTGGTGATATGATGGATTTTCCAACAATGCTACATTTGATTGATGAAACTACTGTTAAAACTGCTACAATATTGCTTGATAAGGGGATTATTTTTAATAAACTTGCTTATCATGAATATGAACCTTGTGAAATTGGACTTGGTGAAAGCGGTGAATATTTTCGTTCTATTTATGAAGAAGCATATGGCGATGATCAAAAAAGTTTATAAAAGTTGTCTAAAATTAGGCAACTTTAATTAATTTTGTTAATTATTTCAAGATGATTTTCACTTCCTAAAATATTTTTATTTTGATATTTATTTTTAAAAAAATCAAATTTTAAAGTTAGAATTTTCTTTACTGATTTATTTATGTGTTCTTCATTAATGATACCTTCACTAATACTTTCTTTGATTAATTTAATAGCGCTTGAACTTGAAGAAGGCATTAATAAAAGATCTACACCAGCATTTATTGCCATTTCATATATTTCTTTTTCACTATAATTATCAGTAATTGCTTTCATATTTAATGCATCGGTTATAACTAAACCATTATAATTCATTTCATTTTTTAATAGTTCCGTAATTATTTTTTTTGATAATGATGCTGGTGTGTTCTCATCAATTTCTGGTATTGCAATATGACCTATCATTATAACTTTAGCGCCATTATTTATTGCATTTTCAAATGGTACTAATTCTTTTTCTTTAAGTTCTATTTTAGTTTTATTTATAACTGGAAGTTCATAATGTGAATCTTCTATAGTTGAACCGTGGCCAGGGAAATGTTTATAAACAGCAATTACATTGTTTTCTTCAAGTCCTTTCGCTAAAGAGTTGGACATTTTTACAACGGTATCAACATCTGACCCAAAACTTCTATTTCCTATAAAAGAATTTTCATTTTCAATTATGTCAATAACAGGTGCAAAATTCATATTAATGCCAAAAACATTAAGTTCTTTAGCCATTAAAGTTCCTATTTCATAAGCAAGGGTTTCGTTGTTTGTCTTACCTAAAGAAAGCATATCTGGTATTTTACTTACATTTAAATCTTCAAGATTTTGTAATCTTTGTACTTTGCCTCCTTCTTGATCAATGGATATAAACATTGGAATATCTGAAATAGATTTTATTTCATCTATAAATTTTTTTGTATTTTCGAAATTTGTAATATTTTCACTAAAAAGAATGAATCCACCTGGTTTATTATTAATAATTGCATTTTTTAAATCTTCATCAACATAACTGCTTGAATAAGACACAATTAACATTTGGCCAATTTTTTCTTCAAGTGTTAAATTTTCTATTAAATTTTTAACTCTTTCACTAGTAGGCATTTTCTTTTCGCCTACATTATTATTATTATTTTTAAAAAAGTAAAATCCTGTTAAAGTTATACTTAATAAAATACTAATTACTAAAAATTTTTTCATATAATTTCCTTTCATAGATAATTATAATTTAAGAATAGTTAATAAGTAAATAATTTTATATTTAAACTTGAATAAAATTTACCTTGTAGTATAATATTTGATACTGTGATTGAAGATTATTTAGAAATGTAGTTTTAGGAGGTTTTGATGAAGTTAAATAATTTATATGTTCCTTTTCCAATAGGAACTTATGTTGTTACTCAAGAAGATGATAAACAATATATTGATCAGGTTCATGAATATATTTTTAATTCTGAAGGGAGTTTTGTTATTTTATTATTGGATGTAGAAGAAAAACCTAGATTAAGTAAAAAAATTAAAATGGAAGAGTTTTTAAAAAGATGGGGAGAATCAGAACGCTTTTCAAATAAAGACTTTGATGAAACAACAAAAATTCTATACAAAGAAGAAGCAATGGCAAGAATAGGAGAATTATTAGATAATTCAAAAGAAAATAACTCTTGTACATTTAAATAAATATAAAAATAATTAAAGTAGGTATTTTAACTACTTTTTTTGTGAAAAAAATTTAAAAAATTTAATATTATTATTGAAAAATAATATGCTTTTCATTTATAATATTATAAAAGGATAGGTGATAAAAAAAAGTGGTCAAAAAAGATTTTGTAGACACTACAGATTTTACAAAAGAAGAGTTAATGGAAATGTTAGAACTAGGTATTTTAATAAAAAGAAATATAAAAGCTGGCTTTCCACTTGATGTTTTATATCATAAATCGTTAGGTATGATTTTTGAACAATCTTCAACTAGAACAAGGGTTTCGTTTGAAACTGCGATGACACAACTTGGTGGACATGCACAATATCTTGCTCCTGGACAAATTCAACTTGGTGGACATGAAACTTTGTCAGACACTGCTAAGGTACTTTCAAGGCTTGTGGATATTTTAATGGCCAGAGTTATAAAACATGATAGTATTATGGAGCTTGCAAAAGAATCAAGTGTTCCAGTAATTAATGGTATGAGTGATTATAATCATCCCACTCAAGAACTTGGGGATATAATTACAATTTATGAACATTTACCTGAAGGAAAAACGTTAGAGAATATTAAAGTTGTTTTTGTGGGGGATGCTACTCAAGTATGTGCTTCTCTTATGATGATGATAACTAAAATGGGTGGATATTTTGTACATTATGGACCTAAAGGTTTTCAACTTAATGAAAAGCATATCAAAATTGCTGAAGAAAATTGCAGAGTATCAGGTGGTAAATTTTTAATTACAGAAGATGAGGAAGAAGCACTTAAAGATGCAGATTTCATATATACAGATGTGTGGTATGGTCTTTATGAAAGTGAACTTTCTTATGATGAAAGAATGAAAATATTTTTTCCAAAATATCAAGTTAATATGGATATGATTAAAAAGGCTTCGCCTAATGTAAAATTTATGCATTGTCTTCCTGCATCAAGAGAAGAAGAAGTTACGAGCGAAGTTTTAGATTCAGAATATTCTATTGCTTTTGATGAAGCAGAAAATAGACTTACTGCGATGAGAGCACTTCTAGTATATTTTATGGATAAAAAAGATGAAACAAAATTAATTTGTTTAAAGAATTTAAAGGAGAATTAGAATGAAAAAAAAGAAATTTAAATTATTTGATGCGATTCTTGCAACAGTATGTATTACTCTTGTAGCAGACTCTGTAGCACCAACAGCATCAATAGGAAATTCACAGTTCTTTTGGTGGATATTTCTGCTTATAGCTTTTTGTCTACCATATGGACTTATATCTGCAGAACTAGGAAGTACTTATCCATCAGATGGTGGAATGTATGAATGGGTTAAAAAAGCATTTGGTAAAAAAATGGCTGCTCGTGTTGCATGGAATTATTGGATTAATTTCCCACTTTGGATTGCTTCGCTAGCTACTGCAATTACTGATGTTATTATGGGGATTTTTTCAATAGAATTAAGTCTTGTATGGCTTTTAGTAATACAACTTGGTTACACATGGATTGTTTCCTTACTTGGTTGTCTTCGTATTGGTGAAAGTAAATGGATTGTTAATATAGGAACAATTTTTAAAGTTTTATTTATGGTAGGTCTTGGACTTTTAGGAATTTATGTGGCAGCTACTTATGGGCTTGCTAATGAATATACTATTGCTTCATTATTTCCAAGTTTAGATTTAGCGGGTATTGGTTTTGTATCAGTTATTATATTTAACTTCTTAGGCTTTGAAGTTGTATCAACATTTGCTGAAGATTTAAAAAATCCTAAAAAAGAAATACCAAAAGCAATTATAATTGGCGGAATTCTTATGGCAGTGTTTTACTTACTTCCATCATTTGGTATAAATGTAGCAATACCAGTAGAAGAAATACCTACAACAACTGGCATTACAGAAAGTTTTGCAATTATGATGGGAATTATAGGCGTTCCAGAACAAATTACAAGTACAGTAATAATAGTAATAGGACTTATGTTTATTTATACAATGGTTGCTAATATTGTTTCTTGGTCATTTGGTGTTAACTCAGTAGCTAAATATTCTGCTGAAGATGGCGGACTTCCAAAAGTTTTTGCAAAAGTTAATAAAGAAAAAGTTCCATATATGGGAAGTATTATAAATGGTATTGTAGCTTCAGTAATAATAGTAATAGGACTTTTAATACCTGAAAGTGGAGCAGATTTATTCTGGACATTCTTCTCATTTAGTCTTGTAACATTATTAATAAGTTATTTACCATTATTTCCAGCTTTCTTAAAATTAAGAAAAATAGATCCAAATGTAACTAGACCTTATAAAGTTGAAGGTGGAGAATTTAAACTTAAACTTATGACATATGTGCCAGTAATACTGTTAGTATTAGGAATATTCTTCACATTATTTCCAGATTTTACTATAGAAACTTTAACTTATCAATGGCCTTTAATAGTTGGTGTTATTGTTTCGATTATAATTCAAGAATTATTAGTATTATTTGTTAAGGAGGATACAAAAAAGAATGCAAAGACTAGAAAGTAATCCAAAAAAAGATGGATTTAGGATGCCTGGTGAATTTGAAGAACATAGTTCTTCTTACATAATTTGGCCAGAAAGACCTGATAATTGGAGGTTAGGTGGTAAACCTGCTCAAAAAGTTTTTTTAGAAGTTATAAAAACTATTGCTAAGTATGAACCAGTTAAAGTTATAGTAAGTAAAAATCAATATTCTCATTTAAGTGGTATGAATCTGAAAAATGTTCAAATTTATGAGATGAGTAACGATGATTCTTGGGTGAGAGATTGTGGTGCTACATTTGTAGTAAATGGCTCAGAAATGCGTGCTGTTGATTGGAAATTTAATGCTTGGGGTGGACTTGTTGATGGACTTTATTTCCCTTGGGATAGTGATGATAAAATAGCTAGCAAAATGGCTGAAATAGAAAAAGTAGATAGATATAGACTTGATGATTTTGTATTAGAGGGTGGTTCAATTCACTGTGATGGGGAAGGAACAGTTATCGTAACGGAAGAGTGTCTTTTGAGTGAAGGAAGAAATCCTCATTTGACAAAAGAAGAAATTGAAAAAACATTATGTGATTATTTAGGTGCTGAAAAAGTACTTTGGGTTCCTAGAGGAATTTATTTAGACGAAACAAATGGTCACGTTGATAACATAGTTAATTTTGTTAGACCTGGTGAAGTTGTTCTTGCTTGGACTGATGATACAACTGATCCACAGTATGAAATAAGTAAAAAGGCTTATGATTATTTAAGCAGTGAGACTGATGCAAAAGGAAGAAATATTATAGTGCATAAACTTTTACTACCAAAACCAATTTTAATAACAAAAGAAGAGAGCGAAGGTGTTGATGCAGTGGATGGAACTCTTCCAAGAAACGAAGGAGATAGGCTTGCTGCATCATATGTAAACTATTATACAATTAATGGTGCAGTTTTACTTCCGGTTTTTGGAGATGAAAATGATCAAAATGCAATTAACACTTTAGCAAATTTATATCCTGATAGAAAAATTGAACCAATTTATGCTAGGGAAATATTACTTGGTGGTGGAAACATTCACTGTATTACACAGCAAGTTCCTAAGGTTAAATAATGAGTAGATTAGTTATAGCTTTAGGAGGTAACGCTCTTGGAGATAATTATCTTACTCAACAAGAATTGTTAAAACAAACTGCCAAAGATATTGTTTCACTTATTGAAAAAGGTCATGAAGTTGTTATAACTCATGGAAATGGGCCTCAAGTTGGGATGATTAATTTAGCATTTGATAATAATAATATAAAATTACCTTTGGATATTTGCACTGCTATGAGTCAAGGATATATAGGATTTCATATACAAAATGAAATTTTATATGAAATAAATAAAAAAAATATAAATTATGATGTGGCTACGTTATTAACTGAAGTAATTGTTGATAAAAATGATGAGGCATTTTTAAACCCTACAAAACCAATAGGAAAATTTTATACTGAAGACGAAGTAAAACAATTAAATAAAAACAACGAGATTTTTAAAGAAGATGCAGGAAGAGGTTATAGACGAGTAGTTGCTTCTCCTAAACCAATTAAAATAAAAAATAAAAATATTATAAAAAAGTTACTTGAAAACAAAACTATTGTAGTGGCATGTGGTGGAGGAGGAATTCCTGTATTTGATAATGAAATTAATGTAAATGCTGTTATTGATAAAGATTTGACTTCTAGTTTGCTTGCAAAAGAAATAGAGGCAGACTTTCTAATCATTCTAACTGCTGTTGAACAGGTTGAATTAAATTTTGGAAAAGAAAATGCTAAAAAACTAGAAAAAATAGACATTAGTGAGTTAAAAGAGTGTGTGAAAAATAATGAATTTGCCAAAGGTAGTATGCTTCCAAAAATAGAAGCAGCTATAAATTTTACAAGTTTAACAGGTAATCAAACTATTATTACATCTCTTAAAAATTTGGGAAATGTACTAGAAAATGTTAACAAAACAATAATTGAAAAATAAAAAATGGAAAGTTTTGTCATTAAGAAACGCAAAAAAATGTTTGTGTTTCTTTTTGTTTTATGTTATATTTATATTGGTGATAGTTATGGAAGTAATTGAAAAGTTAAAAATACTTTCAGATGCAGCTAAATATGATGCGTCCTGTAGCTCGAGTGGTAGTAAAAGAAGTAATTCTAATGGTGTTGGAAATGCACATTACTCTGGAATATGTCATAGTTTTACTGAGGATGGTAGGTGTGTATCACTTCTTAAAATTCTCATGACTAATTATTGTATTTATGATTGTAAATATTGTATTAATAAAAGAAGTAATATTAGAGAAAGAGCAATTTTTACTCCACAGGAAATAGCTGATTTAACAATAAATTTTTATAAAAGAAATTATATTGAAGGACTTTTCTTAAGTTCTGGTGTTATAAAAAATCCTAATTACACAATGGAAAAAATAATAGAAACCATTAAAATTTTACGAAATAAATATCATTTTAATGGTTATATTCATGCTAAAACTATACCAGGTTGCTCTAAAGAACTTATTGACATTTTAGGCTCCTTAGTTGATAGGTTAAGTATAAATATAGAACTTCCTTCAAATGAAAGTTTAAAATTATTGGCTCCTGATAAAAAAGGTGATAGTATTGTATCATCAATGAAATATATAAATGAAAAAAAGAATAAAAATAAATTAGAAAAGAAAAAAGAATATTTTGTGCCAGCTGGACAAAGTACTCAGTTAATAGTGGGTGCTACAAAAGAAAGTGATTATAAAATATTAACTTTAACGGAGGCTTTGTATAAAAATTTTAATTTAAAAAGAGTATATTATTCTGCGTATATTTCAGTTAATCAAGATAAAAACTTACCTATGGTTACGACTCCAGAACTGAAAAGAGAAAATAGACTTTATCAAGCTGATTGGCTTTTAAGATTTTATGGTTTTAAATCTCATGAACTTTTAGACGAAAAAAATCAAAATTTTAATACACTTATTGATCCGAAACTTGATTATGCTTTAAGGAATTTGGATAAATATCCTATAGAAGTTTCTAAAGCAGATTATTTTACATTACTTCGCATTCCAGGAATTGGAATAACTTCAGCAAAAAAAATAATTTCAACAAGAAAATATGTGAAACTAGATTATGAAACTTTAAAAAAAATAGGAGTCGTATTAAAAAGAGCAAAATATTTTGTAACTTGCAATGGAAAATATTATACAAATGCAAGTAATTATAATAAAAAAATAATTTATAAAGAACTTGGATATGATAATATAAAGCAATTAAGTTTATTTTAGAAAGGAAAAAAATTTATGAAAGATATAATTTATTTGTATGATGGAACTTTTGAAGGTTTTTTAACTGTTGTTTATTCAGTATTTAAAAGAAAAATTCTGCCTAAAAAGATAATAACTAATCAAGAATATCATTATAATTTGTTTGATAAAGAAGAATATATACATACTGATTTTATTTTATCAGACAAAGTTTTTGCTGGCATAAAAAACATTAGTGAACATGCAATGTATAATATATTTTACGCATTTTTATGTGATAAAAATAATAAAGAATTAATTATTTTAGATTATATTATTAATCTTTTTAGATTTAAAGAAAAACTTATTTATATGAGAAATATTAATTCGGTATTAGATGTTGAAAATATGGTAAAAAAAGTTAAAAGAGAAGCACATAAGTTTAAAGGTTTTGTAAGATTTTCTAAGATGGAAAATGATATTTATTATGCTAAAATAGAGCCGGATAACGATATATTAGAGATAGTTTCTAGGCATTTTAAAAAAAGACTTCAAAATGACTTGTGGATTATTGAAGATGCTAAAAGAAAAGTAGTTTCTTTTTATAATAAAAAAGATTTTGTTATTGTAAATAAATTTTCTGATATTTATGAAAGACTAATAAAAACCAATAAGGAAATCGAATATGAACAATTATGGAAATGTTTTTTTGAAAATGTAAATATTAAAGAAAGAAAAAATTTAAGATGTCAAAGAAATTTTATGCAAAAAAAATACTGGAAAAATATTCTTGAGGTTACAAAATGAAAAAAGAGGTTATAATTGGAGAAGAAGCAAGAATTATTTTATCAAAAGGAGTTAATTTAATTTGCGATGCAGTTAAAGTTACTCTGGGACCAAAAGGAAAAAATGTACTTGTTGCTAGTGATTATATGAAACCTAGAATTTTAAATGATGGTGTAACCATAGCTAATGAGATTGAAAGTAGTGATGAACTTTTAAATATTGGAATAAATATAGTAAAAGAAACAGCAGTTAAGACTAATGATAAAGTTGGTGACGGAACAACAACTTCATTAGTACTTCTTCAAGAATTGTTTAATGAATGTTTAAAAGAAATAAAAAATGGATATAGTCCTATGAAATTAAAGCAAGAAATTAATTGTTCTTTAGAAAAAGTGAATAAATATATAAATAAAAACAGCAAAAAAATAAAAACTTTAAAAGAAGTACAAAATGTTGCTTTAATATCGTCTTCTGATTATGAAGTATCTAATATAATAAAAAAAGTGTATAGCAAAATTGGATTAAATAGTTCGTTAATAATAGAGGATAATAGAAATCCAAAATTAGAGTTTGAGTTTGTTAATGGTTTTGAAATAAAAAATGGATATGTTTCTATAGATTTATTAGAAGAAAATACAAGTGATAATGAAATAGAAAATGTTGAAGTTATCATTTATAATGAGGTATTCAATGATTACAAATTAGAATTAAAAAATAATACCTTAATTTTAGCAGATGATTTTGAAGAAGACATAATAAAATTTTTTATAGAAAGTAATAGAGTAAGTGATTATAAAGTTTTCTTGGTTAAACTTCCTTTTTATTCTGAAGTAAGGAATGAATGTATTAAAGATATTAATGTTTTTTTGGATAATGAATTGGCGGATAAAGTAAAAATATTTAAAGATAAAACTATTTTAATTAAAAATAAAAAGAATATTAATAAAATTATAGATAGAGTGGAATTTATAAAAAAGGAGATTAGTTTAAGTGATTCTGAATATGCAAAAGAAATATATGAAACAAGGATTTCTAACTTAATTGGAAATACGGCTATTATAAAAGTAGGTGCAGAAACTGAACTTGAAAGAATTGAAAAAAAATATAGAATTGAAGATGCGATTAATTCAGTTAAAAATGCAATAAAAAGTGGTATTTCTTTAGGTGGAGGAATGACATTTTATAATGCTTCT
>JAFQIC010000039.1 GCA_017397745.1 Bacilli bacterium | reverse complement strand
TAAGTAATTACTCTATATCTTTCTTTTGAATAGTCTTTTACTTTAGCATATATTTCATTTTCAATTAATTTATTTTTTATTTCTTTATAATAATTCATATTTCTCCTAATACTTTTTTATTTCTGTTTAAATAAACACATATTCTCTAGTTAATATTCTTTCATCACTACAATACTCCATAATATACTTATCATTTCTTTTAACGATTATTATTCCAACTGTTGTATTTTCTTCAATAGTTTTTATATTTTTATCAATATAATTCATATAAGTTTGAATTTGTCCTATATATTCTTTTTTTAATGCCGTTATTTTAAGTTCGATCACAACATAACATTTAAATTTAATGTTATATAAAAGTAAATCTATGTAATTATACGTATCTCCGATTTTAATTGAATATTCACTTTTAATAAAAGTAAATCCACTACCTAATTCTTCTAAAAACGATTCTATATCTTCTATTATTAATTGCTTTAATATTTTTTCAGAAATTATTTCATAATTATATTTATTTTTAATAATTATAGGATTTTTTATTAAATCTGTAACTTTTGATTTTTCTTTATCTAATAATTTATTTTTTGATTCTAAAGGTAATCTTTCATATTCATTAGACTTTATTCTATTTCTCAATTCATTTCTACTTAAATTTAGTTCAATAAAAATATTGACATAATATAACATCTTATTTTTATCTTTTATAGGTAATAATTCTGTATAATGACTCCAAGTTAATTGTGTCGCCAACGGCGACACTTTTTCATTACTAAATATAATATAAAATTGCTTCATTCTAAAAAGTGTTCTTTTATTATATTTTTTACCTACTTCTATCATTAATTTATCAGAATATTTTTGTATTATATCTTCACCATATTTACTACCTGCTTCAGTTAATAACCTTCCTATTTCAAAATAAGTAATTACTCTATGTCTTTCTTTTGAATAGTCTTTTACTTTAGCATATATTTCATTATCAATTAATTTATTTTTTATTTCTTTATAATAATTCATATTTCTCCTACTATTTTATTTATTTCTATTTAAATAAACACATATTCTCTAGTTAATATTCATTTAATTTATTTGTGCTAAAATCTTTATTTTTTCTTTCTATCTGTTTTAAACTTTTATTAGGTGTAGGTAAATCTTCAGGTAATATTCCACCCAATTCCTTTATTGTGTTTCTTATTTTACTACCGACTTTATAATGAGTTGTATTAGCTTCTTTCTCTGTTTTAATACTATCTTTTTGTAATTTCTGTTCAGTTTGAGAAATTCTAAATAAATTAATAATTAATTCATCAATACCCATATTATCTAAAATATCTTCTCTATATCTTAATCCTTTTCTTTTAGCAATATCATCTGCAGTTAGTTCATTATATAATCCTTTATATCCATAATTATGAAATTTATCAAAATTTTTTACCCCTGCTTTTTTAGCAGCCTGATTTAAAGAATAATTTCCTTTTTTTGTTAAATTTCTTTGATATATTCTTTTTTCATCATCAGTTAATTTAGAGTATTCTTTTTCTTTTATTTCCATTCTTCTAGTTTGTACTGCAAAATAAGTTTGTGCAAGAGCAATAGTTTTCTTTCTTGAATCTCCATTTTGAGCAACTAAATAACAAGCATATCTAGATAATTTATAATCATTAACCTTTCTACTTGCATTTTTAGCTAATTTTATCATTTTGTCCATGTCGACAAAATGATCCAAAATATCAATATTAGTGTTTTTGCAAGCTTCTTGAGCTTTTACTATAACATTTTCAAATTTTCTCCATTCTTTATATCCTAACACTAATTGTAATTCTCTACCTAACCAATATTCAAAACCAAATTCATCAGTATGTTTAATACTTTCAAACATACCATAATTAATAATTAATTCATTTATTTTTATCAACTCCAATCTATTAAGAAAAAGCAGAACTACTCTGCTTCTTCTTGTTTTCTACTAGATAAAAAAGTAACTTTTTCCGCAATAACATCACAAGAATATTTTATCTCACCATCTTTTTCATAACTACTTGTTTCAAGTCTACCTTTTATCCCAACAATATCTCCTTTTTTACAGTAATCACAAGTTTTTGCTGCAATATTGTTCCATAATATACATCTTATAAAATCAGTATCATATGTACCTTCAGTATTTTTATATTGCCTACTAACAGCTAAGACAAAACTTGTTCTTTTTTTACCATTATCTGTTTCTAATAGTTCTGGATCTTTAGTAAGTCTTCCAACTAATATTGTTTGATTAAGCATTAATTCCTCCTTTCAAAGTGATATTATCAAAATTAAAATATTATGTAAAACTGCAGATTTTTAAAGATTTTAACTAATTTTATACAATTTATTAAAAATTTTGCACTACAGATCTTTTAAATTCTTTAAGCAAAAATAAAAAATTTGTAAAATTTTTTATTTTACAAATTTATATAATTCTTCTTTATCCTTTAAAGCTTCTATTAAAATATCTATTTCTTCATAAGTATTATAAAAATATAAACTTATTCTTACTGTATTTCCCAGTTCTTCTTCACTTTTTAATAATTTAGCACAATGAATTCCACTTCTAGTACAAATATTTCTACTATTTAAATAAAGTCCTAAATCTCCAGCCATTACATTTTCAGCATTTATAAGTACTATAGCACCTTCACTATTTTCATTATATATTTTAATATATTCAATTTCTCTAAGTCTTTTAATTAAATAATTTTTTAAATATATTTCATGTTTATGTATTTCTTCAATTCCTATTTTTTCAATATAATCTATAGATGCCTTTAAACCTAAAATTCCTTCTATATTTGGTGTCCCACCTTCAAATCTATAAGGTATTTCTGCTAAGAGTAATTTTTCACTATCAAATTCTTCATTCATTCCACCACCATATTTATAAGGAAGCATATTTTTTAAAAGATTTAATTTTCCATAAAGAACTCCTACTCCTGTTGGGCCACACATTTTATGTGCTGAAAAAGCAAGAAAATCTATATCAGTATCAATTACGTCTGTTTTTATATGTGGAACACTTTGAGCACCATCTACTACCACTAAAATATTATGTTTATGTGCAATTGAAGTTATTTCTTTAATGTTTCTTTCATCACCTATTACATTAGTAATATGAGCAATTGATATTACTTTAGTTTTATTAGTTATAGACATAAGTAAATTTTCTTTAGTTATTTTATGTTCTTCATTTAATTCTATATATTTAATTTTTATATTTTTTTTAAGCGATAATATAAACCAAGGAAGTACATTAGAAGCATGCTCACTTTTAGTCAGTAAAACTTCATCACCATCTTTTAAATAATTTTCAAAAAATCCAAAAACAACCATATTAAGTGATTCTGTAGATCCACTTGTAAATACTATTTCTTCTTTAAATCTACTATTTATAAATTTATGTACTTTTTCACGAGTTAAATCATAGAGATCATTTACAGTAAAACTTATATTATAATCTCCTCTATGAACATTAGATGTATATTTTGTATAATATTTATTTACTTCTTCCATAACAAAAATTGGTTTAAAAGTAGTCGCAGCATTATCAAAATATATAACATTTTCTTTTTTCATGGGAAAATCATTTTCAAAATTCATAGTAATTCTCCTTTTTCTATTTTATTTTATGAACAAATAAAAAAAAGAATTATATCAAATATATTATTGATTAATTTTTTTTAATAATTTATAATTAAAGTGGTGATAAAAATGGATTGTATATTTTGTAAAATAATCGAAGGAAGTATACCTTCAAAAACTATTTATGAAGATGAAATAGTAAAAGTTTTTATGGATATAAACCCTAATTCAATGGGACATTTGTTAATAATACCTAAAAAACACATAAAAGATTTAACAGAAATGGATGATGAAACTTTTGGTCACATGAATTCTGTGATTAAAAAGATGTACACACTTTTAAAAGAAAAACTAAATTTTGATGGCCTTAGAGTACTTCAAAATAATGGTATCATTCAAGAAGTTAAACATTATCATATTCATATGGTTCCATACTATAAACACATTTCTGAAGAAAAAAGTGTTGATGAAATATTTGAAATTATAACAAAATAAAAAGTGCAAAAAATTGCATTTTTTATTTTCTATACCAAGTCATTTCTAAATTTGCACTTGTACTTTGTGGAGCAGGATCAGGCATTTCAAATTTTACTAAACTTGGTAAATGAAAAGCAGTTCCAAAAGTTAGTGCCACTCCAGGCCTTAATGATTTTAATTTTTTAACAGTATCATCAGTTATATTAGAACTTATACCTGATACTATTTTTATATCATCTGGATGAAACATTCTAAAAACTAAAAAGTTTGAACATTGAGAAAGAGATGTATGAGATAGTTCACTTGGCCTTTGTGTTATTAAACCTAAAAGTACACCATATTTTCTTCCTTCTTTTGTTATTCTATCAAAAATATTATATCCAATAATGTTAATATCATTATCGTTTTGCACATATCTATGTGCTTCTTCTAAAATTATATGTATTGGAAACGCCGCTCTATTTTCAACTCTAGTTGCAAAATCAAAAAATATTCTAGAATAAAGTTTAGTTATTATTTTTGTAAATCTTTCATCTATATAATTTAAATTAATATTTAAAATTTGTGCTTTTTCACCAGTAGGTGTAGTAAATAATTTTTTTATAAAAGATATTTCATCTATATAGTCACTTACTTCAAAATATTTAGCATATTCACTATTTATTATAGATTCAAGTCTAATTTTTAAAATATTTGCTTTATCAAATACTTTATCACTTTTTAAAATTCCTTCACTTATTAAAGCAAATTCAAAAGCATCATATAAATCAGTTAATGTATAAGCAACTGGTTTTTTTGATACAAAAGCTTCCATTTGTTTATTAGCTATTGGTTCTAAAAATTCAACAACTAACTGCATTGCATTTATTTTACCAGTAGAATCTACATTTAAACATTGTTTTAAAGTTCTAACATAACCTGGTTGTGCAATAGATGATTCTAGATTTAAGTCTGCAGTATTAAATTTTGTTAAAACAGCTATTATTTGATCTCTTATTTGAACTGGTTGCTTTCCACTTGCGACAATATCTAAAAGTGCCTTAGCAAGTATTTGAGATTTATAATCTTTTACTAAATTTTCTTCTTCCGAAAATAAATATACTAAGTCTAGTGCTTTTTCTATAATAGGAATTTGATTTGATTCTTCCGCACCTAAAAGTATAGCTAAATCATCAGAACGAAGTAAATAAGGTGGTATATTTATAACTTCTCCTTCTGAAAATCTTGTTCTAGTTGTTAATGCCTTTGTTTTAAGTCCAGGAATATCATTAATTTTTTGAAAAGAACTATTATATTCTCCATAAACATCAAATATTACAATATTAGAAAGTTCAGGTTTATTTATATTTCTATAAAATAAATTTTGCATTAATCTAGCAAATCCACAACTTTTACCACTTCCTGAATTACCAATTATTGCGAAGTGATTTGAAAAGAAGTCATTAAGTTTGGAACTAACTATATAATCTTTATATACTAATGATGATCCAATATATAAATTATTTTTTTCATCTTTAACTTGGCTACCAAGCAAAAGTGGAACTTCATTTTTATAAATAATTCTTATTGTACTATTTAAATTAGGTTTCTTTACTATCCCTGGTTCAAAATGATCATTAAATATTTCTCCAACAAGAACCACATGTATATTTTCAAGTGTCATATCATTTATTTGTCCAACTATTTTCTCAATACCAGAATCAAAAATTATATGAACGCCTAGAAGCGATGATTCAATTTTTTTAGAAGTGTTTTCAATTATTACGTCTATGTCATTTATAGAAAGTATTTTCCCAAACATAAAATCAACTCCCTTTATTCTTATTTTTATTATACCATTTTTAAAATACAAAAAAAAGAGAATTTTAATTTCTCTATAATTTTAATTTATTTTAATTTTTTGAATCAAATATTTTAGAAGTCATAACAAACACTGCATCTTTACTTTTTGATGAACCATCTTCAAATGTTTGATTATAAGATTCAATTGTACTATCTACTCCTCTTTCATACTTACTTTGTTTATTAATAGAAAGGTTATCAAAAGCACCAGAAATAAACGAATGAATTTCATTAAGAATAACACGATCCTTTATTTCACGAGCAGCTTCTATTTCTATCATACTATCTACTGTTTGAACATTTAAAATATGATTAGTATAGAGAGTTTTATCAAGTGCAAGTTCTACTAAAACACCATTTTTTTCAAGAAGAACAACCATTCTATTGGTTGAAGAATTAAGAATCGGAAAATTTACTATTCTACTAAAATCCACTGGAACTTGCGATTCCTTCATTTTACTTTCAAAAGTATCAAATTTATCATCTAAAAGAGATTCTTCATACTCTTCTCTTGAAGAATAAACTTCACCTTCTCCAAGTGGTGTTTTATATGTTCCTTTATATTTCGTTTTTCCCTTAGCACTCGCTTTTCTAATTCTAAGAGAGCCTCCACTTTTATATAAATCCAATTGACTTGTATCATAATATTCATCATTATTTAATTTTTCAGATACAGAAACAGTTCTAAATCCATTTTTTTTAAATAAATTTATCAATCTTTCAAGTAAAGTTTCTATACTTTCTTCTTTTTCTATTATATATTTAAGTTCAAATTCTTCAGGCTTTTTATTTAAATCTTTTATCATTTTATTTACCTCACCTTCATATTTTTTCCACTCTTCTTTAGAGAATCCTAATTCTAGTCTTAATAGTTCTGGATTAAAAAAAGTATAAACAGTTTCTAATTCTTCTTGTGGTCTAATTAAATTAGTACAATCAGAAATATCAGCTATTCTATTACCAAATTGTATATTTAAACTTTGTTCTTTTTTATACAATTTACTTTTAATTTTATGAGATATTATAGATAACGTACTATCTATTTTTTCATCCTTAAATATCATTTTTAAATACTCTTTTATTTTTTCTGGAGAAGTCATATTTTCAATTAGTATATAATCACCCAAATTAGCAAAATCACATAAGTAAGCAATCACAAGATCTATTTTATTATTTTTTAGTATATCAAATGACTTTTTAAAATCTTCATCACTCATATCTAAAAACTCATATAAATCACTTATTTCATTATCAATAGCTAAAATCCTAAATTGTTTTGTCACTGGTAGCGAATGAAGAAAGGTATTTGATTTATATCTTTCTATAATGTTTTTAAAAATTACATCTCCTAGTATTGCAGTAGGACTTAAATAAACATCTCTATACATTTGATATCTTTGAAGTAGTACATTTTCAATACTAGAAAGTCCTTTTCTATCTATTAAAAGTTCATATTCTTGATCTTCATTTACTATAACATTCATATTTTCTATAATTTTTTTAACACTTATGGCCGAACTTAAGTCCACGTAATATGCGTCTCTAAGTAAATAATCTATTCTATCCGCATCAAGTTGATGTGACACTAAATTTTTAAGTAACTTTGTAAAACTATCTTTACTAATTTCTTCATTATCATTTATTTCAGCAATAAAACTCGCTATTTGTTTTACTTTTTTTCTTCCAAATAAATTAGTTAACAGATTACCTACTTCAGTATCTCCTAATAAAATATCACTTGTTCTTTTTTCATGTGAATAATTAGTTATTAATTCAAGCGAATGTGAAAAAGGACCATGTCCTATATCATGAAGAAGTATAGAACATAAAGCAATATCTATATCATCTTTACTTATTTCAATGTTATATTCTAATAATGCTTGTTTTAGTCTTTCAAGTATATGCTTCATTATATGAAAAGCACCAACACTATGACTTAATCTATCATTATTTTTAAGTCCTTCAAATTCATACTG
>JAFQIC010000006.1 GCA_017397745.1 Bacilli bacterium | reverse complement strand
GTTTGATTAGCAAGTAATAAAAACGATTTACCAACACCTTTACAAAAAATTACATAAAGACAATTAAGAATAAGAGTAATATATAAAATTTTTGGTGTTTTAACCATATATTTTTCATGGGTTATTTCTTCTTGTTTATAATCTTTTACTTTAAAAAAGAAAATAGGAAACAACGATAAAACTAACATTAGAAAAGAAAATATAAAACCATTACTAATATTTAATACTTCCATTTCTTGTAGTAATACTAAAACAGAAATAAGTAAGTTTGTACCAACAACCGAGTAAAACTTTTCAGTATTGTTCATTACATAAACAAATGGTACTAAAATACCAGCATTAACTATACCTAACGAACAGGCGAGTATTACAGTTATAATAGAATGAGCATTTGGACTTATAAAACTAGGATCTTTACTAATAGCAAAAAGTAATGAATTTACTATTATTAAAAAACCTCCACCTAAAGCAAATTTCTTAAACCATTCCTTTTTCATAAAGAACACAACAATAGCAGATGATAATAAGTTAAGAGAGTGAAGTATTACCCGACTATCAGCACCATATACTTCATCTGTGAGTGGACTAGCTGTCCACCATGTTGTAAAAACTATTACCCACGCATAATATAATATCCAAGTAATTATATATGGAAGATTCTTTTTAGTTATGTTTTTTATATCTGTCACTTTACTATTTAACATATAAATCAACTCCATCAATATATACTATTATACCATATTTCGTTAGATAATCCTTAACTAAAATATTAAAAATATCAAATAAACCTCTTTTTCAAGAAACTATTTTAGTATCCAATAATAATACAAGAATAAAAGAAGTAGAAGAAGATTTTTTACCATATGCTGTAAGTATGGATATGATTGATGATAAGACTAGATTTGGTGGATATATACTTTTATTGACTAAACAAGAAGAAGTTGTTGAATCAATTATAGATAGATTTGGAAATTTAGATGCTTTTGAGTTAGAAAAAAAATCAGATATTCAATTAATGCATAAAATATCTGAAGAACTAAATACTCAACGTATACAACCACCACTTATTTTTTATAAGTTAGGAAGATTCTCAAAAATATATTTTGAAAATCAAGATATACCTATTTTACAAAAAAAGAGGTAAAGTATTAAAAAACACAATTTTGCTTGTCCTCTAGGACTTGCTTAATTATGTTTTTTAAAAAGGGAAAATTCCTTTTCACACCGTTATTGACTTTGTCAATAGCGTAGTGTGTTACTAAAATGACAATTTTAGTAGATATAAAAGAAATAAATAAATTTATATAAATAAGAATTGTGCATTATTAAAACATTTGGTATAATTTTTATAGGAACATTTAATAGTTGGGTGATTGCTGAATTCTTAATAAAGGAAGGAGGCGATAATATGTTTAAAAAAGATTTATTAATCTTTTCATTAATCATACTTATCTTCCTACTAGTATTATTACTATTTGTAGTATTGATATGAAAAGAAAATCACCTAACTCAGCTTTAAACTGTACCCATAAAAATGGACAGATAGGAAAAAACACCTATCTTTTTTGATATGGTAAAATATAGATAAGGAGGATAAATATGGGAAAGTTTACAAATAAAAGAAAAAAAGTATTATTAGAAAATAAATATATTTTAACTTTTTCTAAAGATCATATTATTTACACTGAAGACTTTAGAAAAAAAGTAATTTTAGAATTAAGTAATGGAAAACATATTTTAGAAATATATAAAAAATGCGGATTAGATCCTGATGAAATTGGTTTAGTATCTATTAAAGCTAATAAGCATAATTGGACAAAAGAATTCAAAATAGTTGAAGAAAATGGGAAAAGAAAAGTTGTAAGAATTAAAGGTGCATATCCCGTTTTAACAGATGATAAAAAAATAAAATATATTACTGTTGAAGGCGGAAAACTAGTAAAAGATTATACAAAAGATGAAATTGAAGAACTGAAAAAAAATAAATATGTGGAAGAAATTAGGAAAGATAAAATAACTTTTACCAAAGAATTTAAAATTTTATTTATGAAAGAATTCAATAATGGAAAAGGTAATCTTCAAATTTTTGCTGAAAATGGGTTAAATCCTTTATTAGTTGGAAAAAGAAGAATAAAAACATGTACAAGAAATTGGAAAAAACAAGCAAAGAATGATCCTACTTTTAGTAGACAAAGTTATCATCCTATAAAAAAAGAATCTAATGAAGAAAAGAAAAAAAGATTACAAGATATCAAATATTTACAAAAAAGAGTCAATCAATTAGAAATGGAAAACGAATTCTTAAAAAAAGTACAGACCTTAAGAAAGGGGTGAAAAATTATACAAGTCAGGTCTATAAAATAATAAAAGAACTTGTTGATGAATATGAGGAAAATAGTCAAGTAAAATATTTATGTGAACTAGCAGGAGTTTCTAGAAGTGGATATTATAATTATTTTAGTGAAAAATCAATAGAAAATAGAAATCAAAAAGAAATACAAGACGAAAAAGACAGAGATATTATTTTAGATGCTCATAATAGACACGGATATAAAAAAGGAGCCAAAGGAATTAAAATGACTCTTGAGAATGAAGATAATATAATTTTTAATTTAAAACATATTAGAAGAATAATGAAAAAGTATGATATTATATGTCCAATTAGAAAAGCCAACCCTTATAAACAAATGTTAAAAAAAGATTTAGAACATAGAACTGTAGAAAACAAACTTAATCGTGAATTTAAACAAGAAAAACCAGGAAAAGTATTATTGACTGATATTACATATTTATCATATGGATTTTATAAACGAGCTTACCTTTCTACTATTAAAGATGCTTCAACTAACGAGATTATGGCTTATAGATTATCAACAAATTTATATTTAGATTTTGTTTTAAAGACAATGTGGGATTTAAAAGAACAAAAGCAAGTTCCAATACCAGAAGGTGCATTCGTTCATTCGGATCAAGGAAGTCATTATACTAGCCCAACTTTTCAAACTTTGTTAAAAGAAATGAATCTAGGGCAATCTATGTCTAGAAAGGGAAATTGTTGGGATAATTCACCACAAGAATCTTTCTTTGGACATATGAAAGATGAAATTGATTTAAAAAAAATTTCAACTTTTGATGAACTTCAGATTGAAATAAACAGATATATAGAGTATTATAATAATTACAGATATCAATGGAATTTAAAAAAAATGAGTCCTGTGCAATACAGAAATCATCTTCTTCAAACTAACAAAATTAATCAATAAATTATACCACTATCGTGTCCATTTTATGGGGTACAATTTACAATGAATTAGGTGAACCATAATGTATGGCAACACTCAACATGCTAGTATTAAGTGTTCCTTTAATATTTTATGAAGTTTCCTTCATCTGTATACATAATAACATAAAAACGACTTTTTGACAAGTCGTTTCAAATTTATACTCGATAGTTCGAGTTTATTTTAAATATGGTGACCTGTACGGGATTTGAACCCGTGAATGCACGCGTGAAAGGCGTGTGTGTTAACCATTTCACCAACAGGCCATCAATGGTGGGCCTGGCAGGACTTGAACCTGCGACCTTGCGCTTATCAGACGCACGCTCTAACCAGCTGAGCTACAAGCCCTTTTTCAAGGACTATTTCATTTTAATATAAAAATTAAAATAAATCAACTATTTTCGTTAAATTTCTTAAAAATTATTGATTTAGTTTAAATATTATTATATCCTATAAATAGTAACAAAGCACATAAAGGAGGTTTTATGCAATTTACTAACGGTTATATTATATTTTCAGATGCTTTTATGAATACTATTAGAATTTTGTTCTTAGTTTTTATTTTAATATCTGTTTATTATACAATAATGGTGACTTTTTTTATGAAAAATGTTTTTGATTTTGCAAAAAAAGATAATTTAGAAAGATATATACCTTTTTACAATGTTTTTAAATTATTAGAAATTTTAAAAACTCCAACTTTTTTTGGATTACTGCAATTTATACCTCTAGGTAATATATTTTTTATACATATGATTAATAGTAAATTATGTGATTATTTTGATAAAAAAAGTGATTATATATGGAAACTTACTTTTTTACCATTTATATATATGCCACTTTTAACTAAAGAAAAAGATAAAAACAAAAGAGTGACTGAGAAAAAAACAGAAGAAAAGAAAGTAGAAAAATATAGTATGAAAAGTTTTGATACAAATCTTTTAACTGATAAAGAACTAGAAAATTTAAATAAAACAAAAATTGAAGAAGAAGAAATTGATAGTATATTTAAAGCGGATATTGATTTAATTGAACCAGCTAAACCTTATAAAGCGGGAAGACAAAAAGTTAAAGTAATAGATGAAGAACCTACTTATGAAAGGGAAACAATAAAAAGGGTTGAAGCTGTTAAAGCGAGAGATATAAGAAGAGAAGGAAAATTTATAAAAGAAGAAGACATTATAGAAAAAATTGATCTATAATGTCTTTTGTTAATAATTCATTTGCAGTAACTAAATAACTTCTAGTAAGAGGGCCTCTACCAAGAAGTGTTCCGCCAAAATATCTAACTACAAATATACAAATATTATTTAAATTTTTAATATTTATTAAATTTAAAATAGGAGTTCCAGCTGTATTTGAAGGTTCTTTGTCTTCAAATTTTTTTTCTAAATTATTTATTTTATATGCATATACAATGTGCCTTGCTTTTTTATGTTCTTTTTTTAAAGAATCTAAAATTATATCTATTTCTTTTGTATCGTTTATTTGATATAGATATCCATAAAACTTAGATTTTTTTATTTCATAAAAACTTTCATTAATTTTTTTCATATAATAATTTTATCAAATTATTTAAACTTTTAAAAGATTGATTTTATAGTTAAAAGATAGTATAATATGTCGTACTTTTTAAGGGGTGTTTTATGGATAAATTAGTAAGAAGTTGTAAAGATGCGATAAGGTTTATGGCATTAGATCAAAGCCTTAAGGCGTTAGATCAAATTCATATCTGTAGTGGATTTGATAAATATTCTCGTGTTTATAGAATGACAAATGAAAATTTAAATGCTTTAAATAAAATAATAGATGTAAAAGGAAAAGATGTCTTAACTGTTTGTGGATCAGGCGATCAATATTTAAACTTTATATTAAGAGGCGCAGAAAATGTAGATGTTTTTGATATAAATGTTCTAACAGAATATTATTTAATATTAAAAATAACTGCGGTATTAGTATTGCCACTTACTGAATTTAGAAAGTTCTTTATTGGATGTGAAACATTAAGACCTTGCACAGAACGTAGTTTTTTTGATAGTAATATATATAGTAAAATAAGTCCGTATTTACCACCACATGTAAGAATGTTTTGGGATATTATATATAGTGAAAATGAAAAAAGTCTTACTGATTATAGTAGTAGTTTTATAAATTTTATACAAAGTGGCTTTAATTTTTCTTACTTACTTCCTGGAGCTTATAAAAAACTTCAAATATTACTTGAAAGAAAAGAATTACCAAAATTTTATGAGTGTGATTTACTAGATATAGCTAAAGTAACTAAAGGACCATATGATATTGCTTATTTTTCTAATATTTTTGATTATGTATATTCTGATGATATTAAACTGAGAGAAGCTAAAGTTTTTTTAGAAGGTATAAGAAATTTACTTAAAACAGATGGTTGTTTTGTGAACTATGAATTTGATGCTTTAAAAAATGAAAAATATTTAGAAACTAGTTTTGAAATTAGTACTTTTACTTTTGAAGGTCAAAATTCTTCAATTTATTTTAATGATGGCGCTTTTGTTTATAGAAAAAAATAGGAGGATTTATGGATAAGATAAAAACTGCAGTAGAAGATGCAAATGCATTTTTAAGTTTAGTAAATTTAAATTCTTTTAAAAACTTTAGTGTATATTCTCCAGTTTATAGAATGACAAATGAAAATTTAAGAGAAGTTGTTACTAATATGAATTTAGAAAATAAAGATGTACTTTCTGTTTGTGGATCTGCTGACCAATATTTTACTTTTTTACTTTTCGGAGCAAAAGAAGTGGATTTATTTGATGTTAATAAAATTAGTGAGTATTATTTAATATTAAAAATAATAGGTGCCTTAACTTTATCTTTAGATGAATATATTAAATTCTTTGTAGGAACAAACACTGGCACTTATGATGATAATAGAAGTTTTTTTGATGAAAAACTTTATGTTAAAATAAGAAAATATTTGCCTCTTAATGTACAAGCATTTTGGGATACACTTTATAAAAATGGAGGAAATATAATAAAAAGATTTGGAGGGTGTTTTTTCTCGCCTCATATAAAGTTTTCTAATATACCTTATTTAAATAAAAGTAGATATAATGAATTACAAAAAATTCTTGAAAAAAGAGGGGTTCCATCTTTTATACAGTCTGACATCCTTGGATTATATGGCAAAGTAGAAAAACAATATGACATGGTTTATTTATCAAATATATATGATTATGTATTTAGAAAAGATAAAGTAAAAAGTTGGTATAGTTTTTTAAGAGAAATTGAAGGAATGTTAAAGGCCAAGGGAACATTTGTAAATTATTCTTTTTCATCTGAAGAATTAGCTGAATATAAAAAACTAGGTATGGAAGTGTGTGTTTTTGAAACTTTACGATTTATAGACGAAGATATTGCTTTTGTTTATAGAAAAAAATAAAGGTGAAGGAATGGAAAAAATTGAAAAAGCAAAAAAAGATGTAGAAAATTTAATAATGCTTGATGATATAGAGTCATTATATTTACTTGGATTTGATGTTTATAGTCCTATTTATAGGATGAGTAATGAAAATTTATCTAGAGTAAAAAGAAACTTAGATATAAAATCAAAAGAAGTGCTTACTATTTGTGGATCAGGTGATCAATATTTGACATTTTTATTAGCGGGTGCGAAAAGTGTAGATGTTTTTGATATAAATAAACTAACAGAATATTATTTAATATTAAAAATAACTGCGAT
>JAFQIC010000005.1 GCA_017397745.1 Bacilli bacterium | reverse complement strand
TAGAGTCTGGTGTGATAAAAGATATATTAGACTATGAATTTACTTCAAATGTTTCTTATGAGTATGAAGATTTTTATACTGATATGATTAGTATTGAAAAAGAAAATCTTAATAATGTAAAAACACCAACTATAAAATATTGCTCAGGAGAATATTGTAGTTATGATAATGTGTGTCCAACATGTGATTCTGAAATAAATGAATCAATAAATAATAGTTTAGAAATTGAAACATTGTTATATTGGGAATGTAGTGGTGAAGAAACAAATGCAAGATGTACTAATATAAATATAGATGTTCCTAAAAGTAAGATGGCTTATATATCTACCGAGACTGAGGAGGCTTATTATCAACAGAACGAATTTTATACTCAAATTTTAACAGGTACAGTATCAACTGAGAAATTATCGAATTCTATTATTGTTGAAGATGAAAGTGGACAAACAGAGTATTTATTTCCTTTAGAACTTGCTAAAACAGATGGTTTATATGAAACAACTTTAAAATTTGAAAATATAAATAAAGATTTTAGAAATCAAATGGGAATAGTTAAAATAAAAAATATTGAATA
This sequence comes from Bacilli bacterium, assembly GCA_017397745.1. Taxonomy (GTDB): domain Bacteria; phylum Bacillota_I; class Bacilli_A; order RF39; family UBA660; genus RGIG1840. The sequence continues at coordinate 6,602 of JAFQIC010000005.1, read as the reverse complement.
TACTTGTGATATTGAAATAATTAATGAGACAGTATTGTGTGAAGGTGCTTGTAGTGGCAGTGGGTCAGATGTTATAGATCCAGGTTCTTCTCTAGGATTTATTTTTAGACCTATAGATTTAGAAAATGTATTTCCAAACGTTAGAATAAGAGGTAGAAATTGGGCGACTTCCCAAAATGTTATTGATGCGATACAAAATTTAGGAAAAAATATTTGGAATGAGAAAACTCAATATTCAGTAACCTTAACTGCGGCGCAAATAAGAAAAATAAAAGAATATAATAGTAAAACTGTTTATAATGATTATTCTATAGATTGTAAAAATGAAAGTGGACAAATTGATCCATCTAATTGTAAGTCGCTATTTCTTAGAAATTATCTATCACAATATAACAATGCTGAAAAATATTCAAGGCTTCCTAGTTTAAGTAATCAATCAACAGATGACTTAGGTAATTATTATTTATGGCAAAGGAAGGTGTTTGATTAATGAAAGAGTCAATGTGGGGATATTTAATTGTTATTATGGGGATATTTGTTGTAATAGTTATGATAATACTTCAAAATATATCTACTACTGATGAACAAAATTATTATTTAGTAAAAGAAGCTATGGAAGGCGCTATGATTGATAGTGTTGATTATGGAGTCTATAGAAATTATGGTGAAATAAGAATAATTGAAGAAAAATTTGTTGAAAACTTTATTAGGAGATTTTCTGAAAGTGTACAAGCAAATAAAGATTATAAAATAGATTTTTATGAAATTTATGAAAGTCCACCAAAAGCTACTGTTAGGGTGAGTACTTCCACTGAGGAATATACAATAGATTCTTCTTCGGCTGATTTTGATATAATTACAATATTGAGTGGAATTTTAGAATCAAAAATACCATTAAGATAATAATAATTTAAATAAAAAAAGTGTTATGCTTATTGCTTTTAACACTTTTTTCAGTTATAATTAAATAAGATAATAAACGGAGGAAAAAAGATGATTCAAATTAAAGCATTTTTTAATAAATTTTTAAAAAATAAAAACACAGTTACTATATTATGTGTAATAGGTGCGTGTATAATATTGTATATAGGTTATAATTATCGTATTAACCAAGCAACTAGGCCTATAAGTGTTCCTTATGCAAAAGTAGAAATACAACCTCGTACTCTTATTACTGAGGATATGATAGGTATGATTGAAGTGTCTTCTAGTGTTGTAACTGGTAATACAGCAACAAGTATTGCGCAAGTAATAGGAATGTATTCAAATTATAATACAGTAATTCCTGCGGGTAGTTTATTTTATACAAGTACACTTGTAACGTGGGATGATATGCCTGATTCAGCTTGGGCAGATATTCCAGATGGATATACTGTTGTATCACTTCCAGTTGATACTGAAACAACAATGGGTAATTCGATTTATCCAGGAAACTATATAGATTTATATTATGTTGATTATGATGATCAAGGAAAACTTTTACTAGGTAAACTAATTGAAAGTATTGAAGTATTATCAGTTAAAGATGGAAATGGAAATTATGTTTTTGAAAATAGTGCAGAACTAAGAGAACCTGCGTATCTTATATTCTCAGTTCCTGAAGAATTACATTTGTTATTAAGAAAAGCATCGTATTTATCTGGAGAAATAGTTCCAGTACAAAGAAATGCTGATTATTCAGAAAATCCTTCTGCGACAATAGTAAGTAGTGAATACTTAGAAGACTTTATTTTGAGTCAAACAGTTGTTATACCTGAAAATGAACTTCCAGAGTTAGATGATAGTTTAGAAGATGAAGATGACTTATTAAATGATTCGTTAGATGATGAACTAGAAGATACTGTAGAGTAGGTGGACTATGCAAGAAACAATATTTTCTCAAATTGATTTTGGACCTCTAAAGCCACTTTTAGAAAATGATGATTATACTGATATAAGTTATTCTAATAACGGTCAAATATGGATTAAAAGTTTAACAAAAGGAGTATTTAAATTAGAAGTTACAGGTGTTGATAATACACTTTTAGAAAAAATTGCATTTCAGTGTTCAAATGTTATGGGGAAAACATTTAATATGGCCCATCCATTTTTGGATGCTGAAAGTGCTGAACTTCGTCTTAATTTTGTACATGAATCAATTGCTACAAATGGTATTGCATGTGTTATGCGTAAAACACCAGCTAAGATAAGACTAAATAAAGAAAAGCTTTTAAATGAAAATTATGTTTCACTTCAAATACATGATTTTCTTTTAAAGTGTGTAGAGGGACACTGTAATATAATAGTAAGTGGTGAAACAGGTAGTGGTAAAACAGAACTTGTTAAATATTTAGCAAGCCATACTAAAGAAAATGAAAAAATAATAACAATTGAAGATACACTTGAACTTCATTTAGATAGAATATTTCCACAACGTGATATAGTTGCAATGAAAACAAATAATATTGCAAGTTATTCAGATGTACTTGTTACTTGTATGAGACAAAATCCTAGATGGATTTTACTTTCTGAGGTTCGTAGTGCAGAAGCTGTTATGGCTGTAAGAAACTCGATATCATCAGGGCACAATATCATTTCAACAATACACTCTGATAAAGCAAGTTCTATTCCAATGAGAATGTATTCTCTTTTGGAGAGTAATTTGGATATTGACCAATTTTTGAAAAGTATACATCGTTATGTACAAATTGGTGTACATGTAAAGGGATACATGTCAAAACAATATAATAGATTTCAACGTGAAATTATTGAAGTAGTTGAGTTTTTTGTAGATGATAATAATGAAGCGGGATCAAGCGTACTTTATAAGAAAAGTTTAGATGGTAAAGAAACTTACAAAAATCCTTCAAAATATTTACTTGATTATTTAAGTATTCAAGGAGTAGAATTACCAGTTAATACTTTCGTAAATGAAGAAACTGTTTTAAAAGAAGTTAAAGAAGATACGATAACTCATGCTGAGTTAGCACCTGAAGTAATAGAATTATAGAATAAGAAAGGAGGGCATATGATAGAGTTTTTAATTGTAATAGCAATGCTTTTATTTGCTGTTATATATCGTAAAAATGAAGGTGAAACATTATATAAATTTGTTGTTAATACAGTCGGAAACACTTATGAAAAATATGCCCCTTATTCTTTTAAAACTGTTAGAGAAAAAACAAAGGAATTAGGACAAGAATATACAGTAAAACAATATACTATTCAAGTAATAATGTTTGCTGGTTTTGCTGGGGTAGTTGGTTATTTATATTTTTATAGTTTAATTTGGGCAATATTTTATGCTGTTGTTGCAATAATGTTTATACCTTATTTAGCTTATTTAAGATGTAAAAAAACATATAGTGAGTTTATTTTTGAGCAAATACAAATATATACAACTAATGTTATAATGGAGTTTAATACAACACAGTCTTTTGTAAAAGCGCTTGAAGGTGTTAAAGAATCAGGTGTACTTGAAGATCCTGTTTTAAGTGATGTAGAAGAAATGATACAAATGTCTTATGCAAATGGAACTATTGATGAAGCAATAGAATATATGAATGAAAAATATCCTTTTTATGTAGTTAGAAATATGCATCAATTATTTCTTCAAATAACTAAAGAAGGTTCAAAGGATTCTGGTGAAGCTCTTGAAAATATGCTTCAAGATATAGACCTTCTTGTAGAAAATGTTTATAGAGATAGAATAGATAGAACAACATTTCATAAGCAATTTATTACATTTGGACTTGCACTATATTTACTTATAATGCTTATTCAATATTTACTTGGAAATAGTAGTTATTTAAAACTTATAGAACTTTGGTATGTACAAATACTTCTTCATGCGATAATTATCATAAATTCATATTTTCTTATAAATGGTGAAAAGTATTACCATGAAGATGTAGGAGCTGAATAATATGATAGAAATATTTTTAATAGGAATTTTAATTTTTGTAATATTTATAAACAACGGAAAAATAAGTACAAATAAATTTATTCAAGATAATAATGACATGTTTATGAAACTAAAAGAATCTGATTGGGAGTTCCTTGTAAAAGCAAAGTATGGTGAAAAAGTTGATCCTAATGTTCTTTTTGAAAAAAGACTTAAAAATGCTCTTTTGATATTTGTAGTTTTATTTATGTTTTTCTTATCAAATATTACTTTTACAAATATAATTGTATGTTTAATTGGTGCTTATTTTATATTTAAATCATCTTATTCAAATTTAAAAGGTTATTATAAAAAGCATCTGCATGATATAGATATGCTTCTTCCGTATTACTTAAAAAGTTTGGAAATATTAATACAGCACTATACGGTCCCAGTAGCTATAACAAAGAGTGTTGATGATGCGCCTGATATTTTTAAAGATGGTCTTAGAGATTTAGTAGCTAGTATTGATGCAGGAGACTCAACAATTGATCCTTATATGGAATTTGCTAAAAAATATCCTGTAAGAGATTCAATGAGAATGATGAGGCTTTTATATAGACTAGGGTTAGGTAACCAAGATAGAAAACAAGAACAATTAATAGTTTTTGCAAGAACTATATCAAATCTTCAAGCAAAATCAAGAGAAACTAAATATAAAGAAAGGCTTGAAAGAATGGAAAAGAAAACAATGGTTATGCTTTCAACAACTGGTGTAGGTGTCATGATAATACTTTTATTGTCACTTTTACAAATGTTTAATTTCTAAAGTATTGATAATTTAATAAAAAATATGTATAATAAAAATAGAATAGTAGAGGAGGAAAAATAAATGAAAGAGGCAACTGGAGAATTAAATATGACTGTTATTACAGTAGTAGCAATCGCAGCTATCGCAGGACTTTTCTATGCATTTGTATGGCCTATGATTCAAAGAAGTATTGTACAACAAACTTGTGAAGTTTATGGTGAAGGTTATGTAGCAAAAAAGAAAGGTGATAGTGCAACAAACGAAAATAATTCTGAATGGGAATGTTGTAAAGGTAATGTATGCATACCTACTGAATAAAAGGGATTGGTTATAAATGAGAGAGTCTATAGGTGGAGGCTGGCTGATGACAATAGTAGTACTATTTATAGTACTCTTTTCAAGTTATTTAGCTGTTTCAATAAATTATTCAAAAGCTTTTAAAGTGAAAAATTATATTCTCAGTGTTATAGAAAGAAGAGAAGGTTTTACTATGTCGTTAATTAATGATAATCAATTAAATACTATAGGTAAACCTGGTGCTGTAGTAGATGCTAATGACAGTGCTCAGACTGAAATTTTTTCATATCTTAAAGATTTTGGATACTATACAGATGTTATAAAAAGTGGATATTGTGAAAATAATAATTTAGGGAAAACAATGGCTGGAGGATATTGTCTTAAAAGAATATGCTCTAATATAGGTAGTGGAAGTGGAAACTATTATAAAATAACTACATTTTTAAGAATAGAATTTCCACTTGTAAATTTTGTTTTTAAAGTTCCTATAAGTGGAGAGACAAAACTAATATATTATGATGCAGGTTCAATAGACTGCGAAAGTTAAGGAGGAAAACTAATGAATGTTATTGTATCAAATAAATATACCGATATACTTTCTAATCTTCAAATAGAAGTTATTAAATCTTTAGAAGGCGAATATGAATCAAGAGATATTATAGATACTTTTTCTAATTTTTATTTCGAAAAAATGATTTTGGATATAACGGCTATAAAAGATTATAAAAATGTAGAAAATTTACAAAAAATCTCTATAGCACTTGATATGTCAAAAGTAATTTTACTTTTAGATGATGATCCTGAGTTTGAATCGAATGTGTTTTTATCAAGAATAATTTCTATGGGAATATATAATTTTACTAGGAATTTAGAAGGAGTTAAATATTTAATAGAACATCCACATCAATATAAAGATGTTGCTCATTTACATAATATAACTGAAATGGTAGGTGAAGAAAGCGAAGGAAATGTTGGAAGGGCTAAAGTTATAGGCATAAAAAACTTAACAGATCACGCTGGTGCAACTACACTTACTTGGATGATGAAAAAGTGTTTAGAAAATAATTATTCAGTAACTGCAATTGAGGTTGATAGAAAAGATTTTGTTTATTTAAATGATTCTAGTTTAATAAGTACTACTTCTGAAAACTTACCTAAAGAGCTAATGAAAAATAGTGGTCAAGATGTTATACTTGTTGACATGAATGATTATAATGATATGAGTTTATTTAAAGATATAATATTTTTAATTGAACCGGGTACTCTTAACTTAAATAGACTTTTAAAAAGAAATAGAAAAATATTTGAAAGATATAGAGAAAAGAAAATAGTTTTAAATAGAAGTCTTTTAAATGGTGAAGATTTAATTAATTTTGAATATGAATCAAAAATTAAAGTATTTCATAATATACCTCCTGTTGATGAAAGAAACGAAGAATTTTATGAAATTAATAGACTTCTTTCAAAACTAGGATTTGCAAAACAATATACTAGAAATGATGATGATTCAATGCCATCTGAAAATAGTGGGACAGGAATAGTTGGTAAAATAACAGGAATGTTTGGATTTTAACATAATAAAATAATTAAATTTTACAAATTTTAAAAATCTGTAAATTAATGAAAATTTAT
>JAFQIC010000038.1 GCA_017397745.1 Bacilli bacterium | reverse complement strand
TGGTAAATTATTATATTCCCTACCAAAGTCAACTTTAGAAATATCACCTTTTTTATTAATAAATTCAGTTATACGCTTATCAAAAATTTCTTTACTCATTGATAAAGATTTTATATTTAAATCTTCTTTAAGATCATTTATTATTTCTCCACTTAAAAACTTTCTTGCCTTTTCTTCTAATAAAAATTCTTTTAAATCTTTATCATTTTTCTTTAAATTACAATTGACACAAAGAATTTGACAATTAGAAATTGTTGTTTTACCACCTTTTGAATATGGTAAGATATGATCAAAATGACAATCGTTTATTGAAACTATTTTCTTATTACAAACTTCACAATTAATTTCACCTTTATTTTTTTCTAAATTATTTTTTATTATTTCTAATTTTATAGTATCTGAAAAATCCCTATTATACATAAAATCTCCTATTTTATAAACATTTACATTAATTAATTATTATATCATTACATAATTTAAAGAATAGAAAAAATACAACTAAATATTATAATTATTCTTCTATAAAATCTTTTAATTTCATTGTATTTCTTGGATGTCTCATTTTTACTAAGGCTCTTTGTTCTTGCCTAGCAATTACAGTTTGATGAGTTCCAAATATTTCAGCAACTTCTAATTGTGTTTTTCTATTAATTTCATCTAGTCCGTATCTTAATAAAATAATTTGTTTTTCACGTGAAGTTAAAGATTGTAACGCTTCACGAAGTATATCATTTTTTATTTCAGAAATAACTTGTTCAATTAATTCATCTGCATCAGTTCCAATTAAATCTTCTATTTTCAAATCATCTCCGTCTTTACTTAAACCTATAGTTTCCTCAAAACTTATAACATGGCTATGTTTTCTATATTTTCTTAATTCATCTCTTATTTGATTTTCAATTGCTGTAGTAATATAAGAAGTAAATCCTTGAATTGTTCTTTCTTTGTAATTAAATTTATTAATAGCTCGAACTAACCCCTCACTGCCAGCAGAAAATAATTCATCAAAAGTCAATCCTTTACCTAAATATTTTTTTGCAAAGTAATTTACTAAACCCTTATTATAAGTCGCTAATAAATTTAAAGCTTCTTCATCTTCTTTTTCACGCCACGCTATTAATAATGTTTTTATTTCATCAAAAGTTAATTTTCTAAATTTCCCCATTATTTAATCACCATCTTTTTGAGTAAATTTTTTTTGATATCCTAATTCTTCTATTTTATATCCGATAGACTTAGTAGTCCTGCCTAATTCTTCAGCAATTTCTGAATAAGTCATACTTTGATAATTTTCTATTAAATATTTTAATTCTTTGCCTTTCCAAAATCTAGGAAGCATATAACTATAACCCATATTTCTAAGCAAATTAGCAACAGCCCATTCACTTCTTTCTATTATTTGACCAATTTCTTTATAAGTTTTTCCACTTTTAAATAAATTTTCAGCTGTTTTTATTTCTTCTTCTGTCCATTTACGGTACCAAAGTGGATTTTCTATTTTATCTCTTTGTCTTTTTTCTATTAACCACTCAGGTTCTATCCCAAACATATTTTTATCTACTAATCTAGAATCCCATTCATTTTGATTTTCTTCTAAGAACTTCATTAAGTCTTGCCACGATATTGTATAATATGATTTATTTTTTGTAAGTTTTGTATTTTTTAAATTTAATCCTAATTTAGTCCAAGATATAATTCTATCTCTTGAAACACTTAATAAATCGCTAATATCCGAAACTGTAAGTACATCATAATTGTTTCTTATCATAGGACCTAGTCCCATTCTAACAGCTTTAACTTTTAATGAAAATATAGTTCTTTTCATTTTTTTAGCAATATATTCAATTGATTTAGTTCCCCATAAATCGGATAACATAATTTCTTCTTCCTCTGTCCATTTTCTACGATCTTGTATCAATGTTATTCCTAATTTTTTTGCCTTTAAATATATAGCATTTTCTGTCTTATTTAAAATTTTAGCTATTTCTGAATAATGATATTTATCAGATAAAAGCCTTAATGTTTCTAATTCTTCTTCTGTCCAAGCATTTGATTTTGGAGTTTCTAATCCATGAGACTCTGCTACTTTACAAACAGCAGACCATGAACAATTAAACTTTTTTTTCATACTATGAGCTGATTCTTTGCCCCAGTTATCTATAATATAATTGATTTCTTCAGGAGTAAAAATACGCTTTTCTCCTCTCATAAATACCACTCTTTCTATTTTTATTTTAAAACAAGTTTTCTTACATAAGGTTCTTCTTCTGTTAAAAGATTACCTTCTTCTGTATGTACTGCATTAGCAATATCGCTAATTTTAGAAAGTTGTTCAAAATCACTTAAATTTGTAAAAACTTCTAAATACTTAATTTCTCTATCACATAATCCTTGCATTACGGCATAACTTGCATTTTCTAGGTGCGCACTAGCAATAACATTTTGCCCTAGTTGAACTTTATAATTAGGCGAAAGAGGACTATCAAAAAAACAATGCTTTAACTCTTCGGGATTAGGATAAGTTATAGTTTTAATATTACCATCAGTAAGTAATTCCCAACTTAATGTGTTTGTTCCGTGTTGTCCTCGTACTAATGTATACTCTTTATTTGGATCACATCCATAAATAACCATTTTATGCCTACTATACGATTCTGTTTTATTCCTAGTTGCTAAGTCTTGTGCCATTTCATGCATTAACATAATCCCATTTTCACTTAACATACTTTCATATTTTGATAAATCTATATTTCTATCATAATGAAGATGTAAAACATTAGAATTCATTGAATCCCAAATAATACATCCGCTAAAATACTTTTCTCGATATAGACCATTATGAATATCAACCTCTTTATCTAAAGTTCCTCTAGATGGACAAATATCTGTAAACAATTCTCTAAATCTCGGATTAGCGTAATAATAATAAAGTTTTTTTATTAACTCATCTTCATTAATTTTATGAGCACCATTTTTACATAATAATGGTAAAAGAAGACTAACAAAATCTTGTTCTGTAAAATTTTTATTTTTAAACATTTCTAAATACATCTTAGTATCTTCATCTAATCTTGTCATATAATCACTTCCTTTTTATAAATTATTTTATCATACTTTTTTAGCATATAACAATTAATATTTTTTATTTAATATTACCGATATTTAAGCCACATTTATTTAATGTGTCCCAATTCTATAAATAATTATAAAAAAAGAGCATTTTGCTCTTTAAAATTAAATCTCTACTTTATTTCTTTTTTTCAAATAAATTGTTGTTCCCGCTAATCCAAATAACGATATTATAGCACTTGCTACAATAATAGAAATATTATCAAATGTTTTAGGATTTTCTCCTATATTATTATTTTTATATCCTAATGTATAAATACTAAAGTGTGTAGTTTTAAATACTGCATAATTAGATTCATATGTAATAGGATAGTCCTGAATCTCATCGTTTTCATCTACATAATATATAGCTAAATCCTTATCTTTAAAATTTTCAGGAATAGGGATTTTAACTTCAAATTCTCCACTATCTAATGTTGTAATGTATTCATCTAGTCCACTAGAATATAATTTTAAATCATAAGTCAAACTATCTGTTAAGTTTAATAATTCAGAAATCTTTTCATATTCTTCTCCACTTTTTAATTCTTTTGCTTCAATAGTTGTATCTATTGGTAACTTTTCTTTAGTACTAATTTCTACATTAGTTACTGAATCTACTGTTTTAACAATAGGTTTAACCATTTTAGTACTATCTTTTTTTACAACAAAGAAACGTGATGACATTGTATCTCCTATTTGAGTATGAGCCCAAAAGTACCAACCATTATATGCTTCATGTAAAAAATTATAATCACTGTTAGGATCTTCCCATACACTTAAAATGTATTGTTTATAATCATCATCATATACTTCTAATACATCTTCTCCAGCGAATTCAATAGTTACTATATCTTTTCCAAAATGATCATCAATTCTTTTTTGAACTGCACCAATTACTTCTTCTTTTGTACTTCCTACACTTTCATCAATGTAAATAACATGTTTTGCCATAGCACTTAATACAGGTGAAACCTTATAACTTATTCCATTATTTTGAAAACTAGCAAATCCTCCATTATCAGTGATAAAAGGATTAAATCCACCATTTCTACTATCTGTAAAAAGTTGAATATTCTTATAATCCAATAATTTTCTCAATTCACCAGAATATAGCGCTAACGAATTATTATTTTCACCAGTATTATTAATCCAATAACTCACTAATTCTAAATCTGATACATTAAATTTTGTTTTATCTTTTAAAGTAGTATTTAAATAATTGTTAATAACTTCATTAACTTTCTCATCATAATTATATTTCACTTTTACTGTATGAGTTTCCTCTAGTTCCTTGTCTCCAGAATATATAGTGAAATCAAATGTATTTAAATCTTCTGAAATATTTCCCCATAGTACATCATAGGAAAGGTCTAAATTAGAATATATAAAATCTAAGTATAAAGCCAAATCTTCATCTGTAGTTCCTTTTGCTGCGTTTACTTCAAATTCTCCATTTTCATTTAAATATGATAGAAACTCTTCACTCATTTCAGATGCTTCTAGTGCTTTTGGCATACATATAACCGCAACCATAACTAACACAAAAACCCCTAATATTTTTTTTACTTTTTTCATTGTTACTCCTTCTATTTTAAAGTATAACACAAATTTTAAAAATTTTACAATAAAAAAAAGTGTTTTTTACATTTATTTATAACATTATGTAAGGTCATCCAAAATTTTTTAAGAAAGAAAACAATCTAGGATGCCACAATAAATATATACACGCTTTCATTTTAAGTGTCAACATTAAGTTTTTAGAGACGACATATCATAAATAGAATAATCTTTTTTTGATAAGGTTATTATATATTTTTCATCATCATTCATATCATCAAACGATCTAAATTCTCTAATTCTTATATTTTCATCTGATAAATTGAAACATACTTGTAATTTGTAATATTTTGTTATCTCTTAATCCCGTACTTAGGTTTAGCACACTCTGTCAAATCTACATTTATTAATTCTAATAATTCCTTTAAATACTTATTATCAAAGTCCGTAATAAATGAATGGCCTTTTCCTGAAAAAATCATATATTCCTGCAAATTATCATTAGTATATTGATGAAGATTAGCATCTACACTATGTCTTATTATTTCATAACATTATAATCATATTTTCCTTCGATTAGATTTACATATTGTAACATTGAATTACATACTACTCCGGGTTTACAATTTTTATATTCTGTAAGTAATGAATATTTATTATTCTTATAAACATTTAATAAAACTAGAATATCACATTCACCTTTTTTATATTCAATAGAAAAAATCAAATTATTATATTCTAAATCATCTACAGTAATCTTACTCATATCTAAATTTAAATAATCATAATATATATTCTTTTTTTGTTCTACTTCATTAAACAATTTATTTATATTCTTTTCATTATCAAAATTTAAAACTTGATATCCTATTAATCCTAGAAACATCTCTTTAATAGATGAAACATATTCACTACCATCTTTAGGATAAATTATATATTGTAATTTATTATCTTTAAAAATCGCTTTTGTGGACATCGAACTTCCAGAAGATATAGCAAGTCCAGAACCATATTCTTCACTTTCAATATAATAACTTTGTTGATATATCCACATATATACATATTTGTAATTATTATTTTGTTCTATTCCAAAACCATGATAGTTATTAAAAACATTAAAATCATTGTAACTAGAATCAGGATTTTCGCTAAGTTCTTTTTCCTTAATGAAATTAATTACCTCGTCATATAAATAATCTGAATCACTAACCAAATTAATAAACTTTCTTGATATCATTATAACTTATTTATAAATATAATGAAATTTTGGAAATTATTTATAATAATAAACCTATATTAATAATAAATACTATAATAATTTTTAGTCCTATATAGATTAACCCAAATAACATAGATGCAATTGAAGAAATATTTTTTTCAAAAAGCAATCAATCAATATACCGCATTATAGTAAGACTTAATAAAAATTCAAATTAAAACCAGAAAGTTTTAAATTTTTTATATAATATATAAGAAAATAGGCCAAAATATGCTATAATATTAGGTGTAAAGGAGATGTTTTATTTTAAAACACTTGCAGTGGGATGAAGTATATTATTTTAAAAAAGTTGTGCAAGTGACTATAATATATTTAATCTTGTCGCATTCGACTACGTCGATTCTCAAATCGATTCTCCTTTACTAAATGCGGTGATCAAGTATGAGTTTAATTCATCTTTTAAATAATAATTCTAAATGGCAAGAGTTTCTAACAAGAAAAAAAGAAACTTCTCATCTACCAAAAAAAATTCTTGCTAATTACGAAACATTTATTAACGAAAAACAATATAAAGAAATAGCAAACAAAATAATAAACAATGATTATACATTTTCTACGCCTAAAAAAGTATTAATAGGGAAAATGGGTAAAAGTAAAAAAAGAGTTGTATATATGTATAAAACAGAAGAAAATTACATTTTAAAAATGATAACATTTCTTTTATATAAATATAACTATTTATTTTCTTCTAATTTATATTCATTTAGACAAAATAGTGGTGTTAAAAAAGCTATATTCGATTTAACTAATAAAAATAAATTAAATAATTTATATGGCTATAAAGTAGATATAAAAAACTATTTTAATAGTATTGATATATCTATATTACTAAAAAATCTAAAAGATGATCTAAACGATAAACCTCTTTATGATTTATTAGAACAACTATTAACAAATGAATATGTTCTACATAATGATGAACTAATTAAAGAACAAAAAGGTGTTATGGCAGGTATTCCTATATCAGCATTTTTATCTAATTATTATTTAAAAGATTTAGACAAATACTTTTTTGATAATAATATTATCTATTTAAGATACGCTGATGATATTATTGTATTTGCTGATACTAAAGAACTAATAGAAAAACATAAACAATACATTATCGATTATTTAAAAAGTGTTAATTTAGAAATAAATACTGATAAAGAATATTTATATAGTCCAAAAGAAAAATTTGAGTTTTTAGGTTTTTCTTATCAAAATGGGATTATTGATTTAAGTGATAATACTATTAAAAAGATTAAAGGAAAGATAAGAAGAACTGCTAAAGGTTTAAGAAGATGGATGATTAAAAAAGATGCTAC
>JAFQIC010000037.1 GCA_017397745.1 Bacilli bacterium | reverse complement strand
TTTAAATTCAAATGATTATAAAGAATTATATGAAAAGAACATAAAATTTGCTGAAGAAAGATGGAATTATTTTAAAGAAATTGAACTTAAAAATCAAAATATTTAAAAAATTAAACTAAAATTTAAATTTACAAAAATAAAAAAATATGATAATATGAATATGTCAAGGAAACTTGAATAAAATAAAAAAAGGATACATTTGATTATTAATCAGATGCTTTCCGAATTGTTTCTTTTAAGCACCTGAACTCACAAAGTAGTGAAGACAGATGCTTTTTTTATTGTTTAAATAATAATATAATCACTATAAATAGTAAGAGTAATATTATTGTATGTAGAGAAATTTCCCTTTTACTCATAATATCACCACCTTTCAATAAATGAAAGGAAAGCATCTGATGTTCAAATATATCCTATAAAAAATTATAACATTTATAAATATTAAATCAATATGTTTTGTATACAAAAAGTAAATTTTGTTTTTTTCAAATATTTTTTAATTATATACTAAATTTAAATTTACAAAAACAAATAAATATGGTAATATGAATATGTCAAGGAAACTTGAATAAAATAAAAAAGGATACATTTGATTATTAATCAGATGCTTTCCGTAAAATTTTGGTTAAGCACCTGAACTCACAAAGTAGTGAAGACAGATGCTTTTTTAATTATTTAAATAATAATATAATTACTATAAATAGTAAGAGTAATATTATTGTATGTAGAGAAATTTCTCTTTTACTCATAATATCACCACCTTTCAATAAATGAAAGGAAAGCATCTGATGTTCAAATATATCCTAAAAAAATTATAACATTTATAAATTTTAAATCAATACTTTTTGTATACAAAAAGTAAATCTTGTGTTTTTGAAAATATTTTTTCAATTATTGTCAATTTATTTTTATTATGATATAATTTTCTATGTTAGGAAAAATAAGTATGGAAAAAAGAAAATTAATATTAAAAAATGGGTTAGAATTTTTAATGTTTTTAGTAGGTGTTTCAATTACCGCTATTGCATTTAATTTATTTTTTGTACCTAATAATTATATAAGTTATGGTCTTACTGGAATTTCAGTTATATTATCGCATGTAGTTGAAATTACTCCTGTAACAGTTTTGTTTTTTGGAAATATGTTTTTAATAGGTTTAAGTATTGTATTACTTGGTATGGATAGAACTAGTAAATCTATATTTGGTGCGCTTATATTTACTCTTATTACATACCTTACTGAAGATATTAATACAATATTAAATGTAAGCTTAGAAAATCCTATTCTTTCTGTTATTGCATCAGGTGTTCTTTTTGGAGTAGGAGAAGGTTTAACTTTTAAAGCAGGATATTCAAGTGGAGGAACAAGTATTTTAGCACTTATATTGAATGAGTATATAAAAAAACCAATAGGTACTATAATGAATGCACTTGGTGTAGCTATAATTATTGCGGGTGGCTTTACTTTTGGACTTGAAAATATTATGTATTCAATAATAATTGTATGTATTTCAACTTATCTAATAAATAAAATAACAATAGGTATAAGTGATTCAAAAATGTTTTTAATTTATACTAGTAAAGAAATAGAAGTAATTGATTATATAATGAATACTTTTCATAATGGTGTTACTAAAATAACAAGTAAAGGGGTTTATTCAAATAAAAAGAAAAATTTACTTATGTGTGTTGTACCTAGTGATAAATATACACAGTTATTAAAGGCAATTAAATTAATAGATCAAAATGCTTTTGTTAGCGTTAGTAATTGTTATGAAGTTTATGGTGGAACTAAGAGGAATAAAATACCATTTATCTATGATTAAAAGTGTTATATAATTAGTATGGAGGAATAGGTGTGGAATTAATTTATTTTAAAAATGTATATAAACAATATAAAAATGGGGTTAATGCACTTGTAGATGTCAATTTAGCAATTGAAAAAGGTGATTTTGTATTTGTTATAGGTGCATCTGGTAGTGGGAAAAGTACTTTAATAAAACTTTTATATCGTGAAGAAAAGCCTACTAGAGGTGACGTTTATATTGGTGGTATAAAAGTATCAAAACTTAGAAATAGAAAAGTATATAAACTTAGAAGAAAACTTGGTATAGTTTTTCAAGATTATAAACTTTTACCTAAAAAAACAGTTTATGAGAATGTGGCATTTGCTTTACTTGTATATGGCCTTAAAGAAACTGAAATAAGAAAAAGAGTATTAAAAGCTTTAGATCAAGTAGGACTTAAAGGAAAATATAGAAGTTATCCTGATCAACTTTCTGGTGGAGAACAACAAAGAGTTTCTATCGCAAGAGCAATAGTTAATAATCCTAAAGTTTTAATATGTGACGAGCCTACTGGAAATTTAGATCCTGAAACATCAAAAGAAATAATGGATGTAATTGAAAGTATAAATAAAGAGTGGGGAACTACTATTATTATGGCTACACATGATAAAGATATAGTAAATAGGATGAAAAAAAGAGTACTTCTTCTTGATAAAGGTATGCTTGTTTCTAATAAAGAAAAAGGAGGGTACAGTAAATGAAACCAATAAGAATATTTTTTCGTAGCATATCTGAAGCCTTCAAAAGTGTTTTTAGAAATTTTAGTTTATCACTTGCGAGTATTTCTTGTATATCTATAACGCTTATTTTAGTAGCGGTTAGTGTAATACTTTCATACAATGTAAATAGTTTTACCTCTGATATTGAAAAAGATGTTACTATAGTTGTGTTTGTAGATAATACTGCGACTAGTGAAGAAAGTGATTTAATTGGTAAGACTATAAATAATATAGCGAATGTAACTGAAGTTTATTTTCAGTCTAAACAAGATATAAAAGCAGATATGGAAGCTGAATCTGATACATTTGAAGCAATATTAAAGGAATATGATGCCGAAACTAATCCACTTCAAGATACATATTTAGTTAAAGTAAGTGATATTGAAAAAATTGGTGACACAGCAAAAGAAATTAAAAAAATCGAAAAAGTAGAGCTTGTTAAATATGGCGAAGGAATGGTAGAAGAATTAGTAAACATATTTGATATAGTTAAAAATATTACTTATATAGTGGTAGTTGCTTTAATTGTAGTAACAGCATTTTTAATAAGTAATACAATAAAAATAACAATACAAAATAGAAAAAGAGAAATAGAAATAATGAGACTTGTAGGAGCATCAAATTCATATATAAAAATACCATTTTTCTTCGAAGGAATAATACTTGGATTTTTAGGTACTGTTCTTCCAATATTGATATGTTGTTTTGGCTATGCATATTTATATGATATTTTAGGTGGAAAACTATTTACTGAAATTATAAAATTAGTAAATCCAGATTTAATTATATATAATATAGTTTTAATAACATTATTAATAGGTGTTGTAGTTGGGGCTTTGGGAAGCTATAGAGCTGTAAGGAGACACTTAAAAATATGATGAAAAAAGTATTTGTATTTGTTTTAATTCTTACTCTTTTAGTTAGTCCACTTTTGCCTATGTATGAAGTTAAAGCAAAAACTCTTAGAGATTACTATGCAGAATATGAAGCACTTGAAAGCAAAAAAAATGAGTCAGCTGCGCAAAAAGCAGAGAGAGAAGCAAAAATAAGAGAATTTTCTCAAAATATAGAAACATCTAGACAAAATATTACAAATGCACAACAAGGAATAAAGGAAACTAAAGATAAAATAAATGAACTTAATTTAGAAATTGAAAATAAGAAAAAAGAAATAGAAAATTTA
>JAFQIC010000004.1 GCA_017397745.1 Bacilli bacterium | reverse complement strand
GTAGTGCTTTTCTTGTTGCTGTTGCTCCTCCATTTGTACTTGTTAGACTATATACTAGTTCATTATTTACAAAGGTATTTGTTAAGTTTGTTATATCTATTGTATATTCTATTTCTACGTCACCTTTATTTTCTACTGTAAATGTTTTTGTTACTGCTTGTCCTGGAATTATTCCATCCATTGACAATACTTCTGTATCTGTAAATACTATTCTTAGTGTTACTGTTTCTATTACTGTATTATTTGCTTCTGTATTTCCAAATACTTTTGCACTAAAAAATGCAACAGAAAAACCTGCGACTAGTAAAAGTCCTATGCTCATAGATATAATCGTAATAATTAGTGCCTTTTTATTCATCGCATCACCTATTCTTTATTAATTATATAAAAAATAAGATATTTTTTCAATATGTATATTCATAAAAAAACGAGTTTTTTTGACTCGCTTTACTATATTACCATCCAGTGAAAGCACCAAATATTATTGCTAATAAGATGAATAATATTAATATGATAAAGAAACTGTTACCATAAGATGAACAAGATCCTCCACCATGCCCTACTGAACTACAGCCATTACACATAATTAAACACCTCCTTTAGTTTAGATGAATGCACCTAATATGATTACAAGTAATATAAATAGTACTAAAGCAAAAGCGGCTCCAGAGATTCCGTTATTGCATCCACATCCTGAATTCATAAACATTCCTCCTTTTTTATCTTTACAATGTATTTTACGCAGAAATAAAATTTTTGTGAGGGTTTATTATCTTGTTTTAAAATTAAAAAATATATGTTACAATGTTTACGGAGGGATAGAAAATGTTTAAAAAATTAGGGATTCTTCTTATATGTCTTTTATTTATAGGAGGATGTACAGAAGCAAAATTAATTGATGGAGAGGAAGCAATAGTTACTTTTAATGAAAAAGAAGATGAAGGAATAACAGCTGAAGAGTTATATAGTAAACTTAAAGAAGTTTATGGGATTAATCACTTAGTTGATATGATCGACACATATTTACTTGAAAAAGAATATGAAGAAACAGATGAAGAAAAAAATTATGTAAATCAAATATTATCTTCTATAAAAGATTCAGCTAAAACTAATAATTATAATTACGAAGATTATATCAAAGCCACATATGGTGTTGCTAATGAAAAAGGTTTAAAAGAATATATTTCTTTAAATTATAAAAGAAGTAAATACACTGAAGATTATGCAAAAACACTTGTAACTGATAAACAAATTAATGAATATTATGAAAAGTACACTATAGGTGATATTGAAGCATCTCACATTTTAATTACTGCAGATGTAGACAGTAATGCTACTGATGAAGAAAAAACTAAAGCTGAAGAAGCAGCTAAAAAAACAGCTGAAGAAATTATTAAAAAATTAGATGCTGGCGAAGACTTTGCTACTTTAGCAAAAGAATATTCAGATGATACTGGTAGTGCAGAAAATGGTGGTGAACTTGGATACTTTAATAGAGGTGTTATGGATGAAGCTTTTGAAGAAGCTGCAGTTGCACTTGAAAAAGGTAAATATTCAAAAACTCCTGTTAAATCATCATTTGGTTATCACATAATTTATAAAACAAACCAAAAAGATAAACCAAGCTTAAAAGATGCTAAAGAAACAATTATAGAAACAATTTCAAAAGAACTAATAGAAACTGACTCTACAACAATTTATTTTGATGCTCTTAAAGATTTAAGAGAAAAGAATAAACTAAATTTTGTTGATTCTGATTTAAAAAACGACTATGATGAATATTTAAACAATTAATTTTAAAAAGCCTTAATTTAAGGCTTTTTGTATGTATTAAAAATCATTATATAATATTAATTCATCTATTTGTTCACTTAAAAATCCTTTTTTTAAAAGTTCTAATTTTAACATATATTTTAGTTTATCATTTGTATATTTTTTACTTAATTTTTTTAAACTTTTATTAAATTCAACTTTTAAAGATTTTTCATCATTTACATTTATTTTATCTATAATATCACTTAATAAATAATCAGGATATCCTAATAAATATAAATCATTTTTTATTTTTTTCTTTAGCATTAAATTAGACTTATTTTTATTAGTTTTACTTTTTTTAGATATTATTTTTTCAATTTTAGAAATCCAAATATTTTCATCAAAACTATTGAGATATACATCTATTTCATTTTCTTCTATATCTTTTTTTAATAGTTCTGCTTTTATTTTAAGGGGGCCATCATTTGATAAATTAATTTTATCATTAACAAAAGCTTTTATATAATCAATATCATTTAATAAATGAAGCTTTTCTAGTTCTAAAATCACTTTATTTATTATTGATGGTTCTATTTCTTTTTTTTCTAAATAAGAAATAAGTTCATATTTACTTCTCATTTTCGTTTCAATATATTTTATTGAAATATTTAATATTTCGTAATATTTATTTTCTTTTAAAATTTGTTCTAATAATTTAAGATCTATTTCTTTTATAGAAAGTAAGTTAAACTTTATAATTACATCTTCGTATAAAATCAATTCTTCCTCATCAGTTATAGTTTTGTATCTTCCACCACTTAATTTTTTAAATTTTATTATACGCATAAATTCTCCTTTTATTAATTATAGCATAGAAAGAAAAATAATGATTTATTAAAACCATTATTAGTATCTTGAATCAAATTCCCAAGGGAAATATATAAAGTTTGTTGGATCAGTTGAACTATCATTACTATAATCGTATCCATAATGTATTTCAAAATGTAAGTGTCCTCCTGTTGTACAACCATCATATCCACCATAATAAGAACTAGTTGTATATCCACCAGAATATCCTATAACTGAGTTAGATGTTACAACGTCTCCTAATGATACATTAATTGAAAGTAAATGCATATAAACTGTAGTATATCTTTCTCCACCAATTAAATGTTGAATTCTTACAATATTTCCACCACAACTAGAATATTCAACAATGCTAGATACAATACCAGCCGCCGCAGCATAAACTTTTGAACCTTCCCAAACACCTAAATCTATTCCAGCGTGAAGTCTTTCATACCCAAGCGTAGGATGAAATCTCCACCCATAGCTACTAGTAACTGATCCATATACTAATGGTCTTATAAAACCACTAGCATATGGCATATCTATACAATCTGAAATATCTTCATCTAAAGAACATCCATGTTCTTCTAAATAATTTATTTCTTCTTCAAGTGCCTTCATTTCAGCATCAACATCTTTTTGCATCTCTGATAAATCATCTATTTCAATATGTAAAGTTGCCAGCATACTTTCAAAAGATGCTATTGCACTTTTTTCTTCTTCTATCTTTTTTTCAAGTTCTATAGCAAGTGCTTTATTTTCTTCTATCAAACGATTCATTTCATCTATAAGTTCATCATTATATCTACTTAGTTGTTCTACAATTGCACTTCTATAGATAAAATCTGTAAAATCAGATGCTCCAAAAACATATTCTAAATATATGTTATCCCCAGATGAAATTTGTTTAAACTTAAGTAAATTTTCTATTTCTTTTTTCTTATTTTCAATTTCTAAATTAAGTTCATTTATTTTATCTTTAGTTTCCTTTATTCCTTGTTGTGCATTTGTAATATTTTGTCTAGATGTTTCTATATTTTGAGAAAATTCTCTTATTTT
>JAFQIC010000036.1 GCA_017397745.1 Bacilli bacterium | reverse complement strand
TAAATTATTCTATCTTTCCATGATATTTTAATAACTCTATTCATATTAACTACACAAGCTCTATGAGTTAATATAAAATCATCATCTAGTTCTTTCTTTATTTCTTTTAAATTTCTATAAAGTTCATAAGCATCATCATCTGTAACAAGTTTTACTTTTCTTGAAATTGTATCTCTTTCAAAATATAGTATTTTATTAAATGGAATATTATAATCGACTCTAGCCTTTTTAAATTTAAAAGATTTTTTAAACTTTAATTGTTTCATACATATTTCAAAAAGTTCTAACATATTTTTATCTGATTCATATTGTTTACAAACAAAATCTAATATTTGTAATCTTTGTTTAAATGTTTCAAAAGCCATTCCTGCATGAGCAGTGCAAATAATTATAGGACTTGTCCAATCTTCTTCTCTTATAGTCCTAGCTATATCTATTGCATTAGATTTAGGCAATTCAAAATCTAAAATATAAATATTATGACATTTTTTATCTTTAATAATATCATTTAATTCTCTTGTAATATCTGTAAACATCTTAATATCAAATTCATAATCATTTTTCATCATAAATTTCAGTATTAATTCTTTATGTTTTTGTTGATGTAATTTATTATCTTCTACTACCACAAATCTTATCATATTTAACCTCTTATAAATCTAAGTTAAGTATACATTTTTTAACCTTAATTTTCAATATATTTCTTCGATTTTTTATATGTTTTTTTCTTACGTGACCTCATAATACCACTCATATATTTTCTTTTAGTAGACTCACCACCTCTTAAGTGTCTCTCATCAATATGTTCTTTCATTATTAATAATATTTTACTATATAAATTCATATTTAACTCCATAAGTCTTTCATGTATATCCTTATGAACTGTACTTTTACTAACCTCAAATTTTTTTGCAGTTTCTCTTATTGTAGATCTAGTTGATAAAATATATTTACTTTCTTCCAATACTCTTTCAATAATATTTTTATTTATAAAAAACACCTCTAGTTAAATATATTTTTTCAAATAAAAAAAAGACTAGTTAAAGTCTTCTATATCTAAATTATAAATGTTTTCTGGATCTAACAATTCACCTTTAAAATATATTTCAAAGTGAAGCATATTTGCATAATCAGTATTTAAATTATTACTTCCACTAGTAGCTAAAATCGCTCCTTGATTAATTATATCTCCCTCTTTTACTACTATATTATCCACTGCTTGATATACACTTATAAGTTCATTACTATGTTTAACTTGCACTGTTTTTCCTAGCACTTCATCTTCTTTAACACTAGTAACTTCTCCATCTAATATAGATACAATATCGAAAACATTATCACTTATATAATCAATTCCTGAATTTTGCATATAAGTATTTTCATAATATACCAAAGATTTTTCTTGTTCTTCTTTATCAGCTTCATAATCATAAAAATATTTTCCAATTGTTACTGTGTCTGCTATAAAAGGTTTTATTATTAAATTTGATTCCTTGACTTCTTCTACAACTGGTTTTATATCTTCAAATACTCCATATACTCCATAATCATAATCAACTTTAGATTTCATAAAGTTATTAACACCATTTACTACTATAGTTATACATAATATTATTGTACCAATTGATAATAAATAAGCTGATGCTACAAACATTTTTTTATAATTTTCTTTAAACATAATTCACTCTCCTACATTTAGAGTGAACTATATTTTTTATTTTATACACTTAATATATTAATATTTTTATAATAATATTTTAGAATTTCTTCATATGTATATCCTTCTTTTGCCATACCATTAGCGCCATATTGACTCATACCAACACCATGACCATAACCTCTTGTTGTTATAGTTACTGTTTCATTATTATATTCTATATCAAAATCTGTACTTCTAAGACCTAATATTTTTCTAAATTCTACTCCGGAATATTCTATGTTATTAACTATTACTTTTTCTACACGATTCGTATCATTCCTAGAAATAATGTTTATAACTTCTAAATTATTAACATTAAATTTAGAATTAAAGTCTACTACATCTATTTTAATTGTTTGTAAATAATTTTTAGTGTTAATATCCCAAGGAGAATACACACTTTCTAAATATTCAAGATTTTCTGAAAAAACACTTTCTACATTTTCTGTGTATCCATTTGATGTGGAAAAATAAAATGCTTTTATCGTACTATCGTTATAAGAAATATATTTATTCTTTGTTTCATTTACTGATGTTTCTATAATATTATAATAATATTCATATTTATCATTCCACTTTTCTTTCATTTCTGTTTTACCAATGTAACATTGATCAGATGGATTGGTCTCAATTATATTATTTACTCGCTTACTTAAAGCATAAGTTCTAGAAGCAACAGCCATTGCTTTTAATGCCTCTAGTTCAAAAGATGCAGGCATTTCGCATGCAACTACACCTTTTACATATTCTTCTAATTCTAATGTTAAAATTTCATCTTCTTTATAAAGAATCACACTAACTTTTTCTTTATCTTCTACTACTTCTTTCTCTTCAACTATTTTTTCTGGTTTTATTGTTAATAAAAATATAGTTATTAACATAGGTATTAAAAAAGCATATATTTTCATATTGAAATTATATGCTTTATATTTTTAATTATTCACAAATTATTAAGTTTAGTTCTTCTTCTAATATATCTTTCTTCTTCTATAAAATTAGTAGTTAAAAACAAGTCTATCATTTTAAAAAGTTTTTCTTCTTCTATATTTGAAGGAATAGCTATAACATTAGCATCGTTATGTTCTCTTGTTAAAATAACATCTTCTGTTGATAACACTCTTGCACATCTTATTCCTTTTATTTTATTAGCTGTTATAGACATACCAATACCTGTTTTACAAATTAATATTCCTTTTTCTATTTCTCCTCGTTTTAATGAATTACATAAATCTAGTGCATAGTCTACGTAGTCTACATTTTCTTCATTGAAAGGACCAAAATCTTTATACTTTTTATTGTTTTCTTCAAAATATTTTATAATTTTCTTTTTATCATTAACACCATGATGATCAGATGCTATTCCTATCATAACTTTCTCCTTTTTTCTTTATAATCATTTTCTAATTTATATATATCATTGGGACTCATAAATATTATTACTGCATTTTCATATTTAAGCAAAACATCAGCATTATCCTCACTTATATTATAACCATTTTTTAATTTAGATATTATTATATCTGACGTTATCCCCTTAAAATCTTCTTGTTTTTCGCGGGAAGGGTGAATTTTCATAATATAAGATGCATCACAGGTATTTAGAACTTCAGCTAAATCAGTTGCAAATTCTTTAGTACGTGAATAAGTATGTGGCTGAAATACTGATATAATTTTTTTACCAGGGTATTTTTGTTTTGCAGCTTCAATTGTAACTTTAACTTCTGTCGGATGATGAGCATAGTCATCTATCACTACATTATCACCTATAATTTCTTCACTAAATCTTCTTTTAGCGCCTTTAAAGCTTAATAAGTGTTGTTTCACTTGATTTAAATCTATTTTTTCTAAATAACATATTGTAATGACTGCTAAAGCATTTAAAAGCATATGTTTTCCACATAACCTGATTACAAAAGTACCTAAAAATTCTCCTTTAAAATAAACATCAAAAGTTGTTCCAGTTGAATTATATTTAATATTTTTAGCAACTATATCATTTGATTCATCTAAACCATAGTAAAGTATATTATTAATATTTAATTTTCTATTATATTCATCGTCTCCACAAGCTACTACTGTGTCACTAACATTTTCACAAAATGATTTATATGCTAGAAGAACATCTTCTATATCTTTAAAATAATCTACATGATCAAGTTCAATGTTAGTAATAATACCATATTTTTGCCTATATTCTAAAAAATGTCTTTTATATTCACACGCTTCTAATACAAAGTATTCATTATCTTTATTTGCGTGTCCTGTGCCATCACCTATTAAGTAGTTAGCTCCTTTTATATTATCTAATATGTGACTTAGCATAGCCGTAGTTGTTGTTTTCCCATGACATCCCGCAACACTAATTGTTTTAAATTCTCTTGTAAGCTTACCAACCATTTCTTGATAAGTATTAACTTTAAGTCCTAATTCAATTGACTTTTTTACTTCAGGATTTTCTTCAGTAAAAGCATTCCCTTTAACTATTTCTAATCCTTCATGAATATTATTTTCATCAAATGGTAAAATTTTTATATTTTTTTCTCTCAAGCCTTTTTCTGTAAAAAATGTTTTTTCTACATCGCTTCCTTGCACATCCATCCCTAAAGAATGCATTATTTGTGCTAAGGCGCTCATACCAGCACCTTTAATTCCTATAAAATGATACATTATATCCTCCATAATAAAATTATATGAAATTATATAAAAAAAAGCAATTATAACTAAGTAAAATGTTAATTAGTCATAATTACATATGGATCGTTGTATAAACCTGATCCTCTTTCTACTCTGGCTTCAGCTTTTAATGATATTGCTGGTATTACTACAAAAGAAGTAGTTACTTCATTAAAGATAATATTACCGAGATAAGCAACATTTAATACTCTCGCAGATGAACTAGAAAAGTTTGATGGAGTCATTGTCCAATAACCCTCTCCTGTATATAAATAATAATTTGAATTTGAAAGATTAAGTGCACCTCCTGCATACGCTACTTCATCTGCGGTTAGTAGTCCCACTGGATATGTTAAATCTCTTTTTGCCACTGTATATCCATAACTTGCATTTGCACATTTATATTGCGGATTTTTATTATTTAATACTCTATTATATGCACCAAAATAATTTGTCTCAGGCTCTGTCATATCGTTACAATATGGTGTGTCCGCAATTAGATTTGTTACTTTTGTATTTTGTTCGTTTTTCCATATATTATCTCTATACCAATTTTCTACTACTGTTCTTATGCTACTTGTTTTATAATTCACATAACTTTTATTACTAACTAAAGTATAATACACTGATGAGCCAATATTTACTGCTGTTCCTGTTTGTGGGCATGTGTATGTTTCTCCATTTTGTGTTGGCGAACCACCATACCTTAATCGCACACTTCCATCCTCTACTGTTCTTACTATTCTCCAGCAGTAATTTCCAAATACTACATAGTTGTTTGTTACTACTCCTCTATAGTAATAGACTACTTCTCCATTTTCTGTTCTACTTGTATTACTCGTGTAAAATAGTCCATTTGTTCCATCTACTGCTGATGTATTTCCAAAGTTTATTCCTGCATCACTTTGTGCAGTGTTATCTGCGAGCATCTTTCCTTTTAAATTTATATCAAAATATATTTCGCATGCTACTGGATTTTCATTTGCTGTTATGGTTAAATTTGGATATGCATATGTCACAGTTGCATTCCCACAATTTGATGATATAGAATATCCTTCACCTGTTGGTAGGGTGTTGCTTTCTACTCCACTTATATATATTTTTAAGTCTATACTTTCAAAATCTAGTTTGCAACTTGAATAATTAAGTGTTCCATCACCTTTTAACTTTAAAGTTCTATTATATATATCCCATGTTAGATTTCCACCTTCACATGTACTATTTAAATAATAGTATCCTTCTGTTGGAAGATCTTCTACTATTTCTCCATCTATTGTCATGGCAAGTCCTTTATAGTTTATTTCTTTTTCTTCTTTTTTATCAACTATCATATTTAATGCAAAAAATAAAAGCATTAAAGTACTTATTGATATTACTTTTATTATCTTTTTCATATCTTTTCCTACTTTC
>JAFQIC010000035.1 GCA_017397745.1 Bacilli bacterium | reverse complement strand
TTCTTCTTGCACATCAACTATTGCTACATCAGATGTTGCTGACACGTTTTTATTATTTTTAGCAAAATAATTAATCGCTGCTACTAAAGCCAGAACACAAACACCACCTATTAAAGCACCTTTTAAAGTTGGATTTATTTTCCCTTCATCAGTTTTCTCAAAATCGTTTATTTCTTCAATTTTTTTATCACTATACTTAGCAATTAATCCAGCTTCTAACTCCGCTCTTTTTTCTTCTGATGCTTTTTCATATACTTCAATATCCTCACATACCTCGTTATACTCACGTGCTAATTTATTATAAGAGCATTGAAGATCATAAGCTTCTTTATATTCTTTTTTGTTTAAAGAATCTTTTCTTGCTACAAAATCATCAAGTGTTTTTTTATCTAAGTCTAAAGCACTTTTTAATTTTCCTTTTCTTTGTTTCATTTTTTTTAATAATTGTTCATTCATTTTAATTTACCCCCTTTGTAAATATGCACATATTATACTACATTTGTCTTATTTTGTCAATATCTTGCTAATTTTCACTTTTATATTACTTATTTTAAAATCAAATTCTTTATAAGTTAAATATCCAAATACCAAGTAAACTATTGGTTTTAATATTTTACTTACAACATATATTTTTTCTTCAAAAACATAAGAAGAATCTGTGTAACTAATTATATATGGAACAAATAAAGAGATTACAAAACTAGATAATATACCTAAAACTATTGAAATTAAAATTTTACTAAATCTTATATTTCTATTTGATTTTTCATAATTAAAACATAAAGATATTAGTAAAAACATAATAAAATAATTAATAAATAGATATAACATACCTAATATATTAGAATACATCTTTAAATATACAAACATTTCTATTAATGTTAAAACAATAAAAACACTAGTAGCTAAATAATAACCACTTTTTAAATATTTCCTCACCATTCTCACCACTTTAATTATACCACCTTAATAAAAATATGTAAAATTTTGTATATATTTAAAGAAATCGTATCACAATAATAATAGGTGATTAAGATGGATGAAACTAATGAACTTCTTATGCATTTATATGAAACTGCAGATATGGGAGTTAAATCAACTAAAAAGTTATTAAAAATTTTAAAAAATAAGGATAATAAAATTAAAGGTGTTTTAGAAAACGAGTTAAAACAATACGAAAATTTTTACAAAGAAGCAAAAAACTTATTAAATAAACATAGTATTAAACCTTGTAAAAAACTTATGGCAAATATGGTCGCTAATACTACTATGCAACTGGAAATAGATAAAGATAATAGTGATTCAAAAATAGCTGAAATTTTATCTAGAGGATTTATTATGGGAGTAACAGGGCTAAAAAAGAAAATTTCTGATTACGAGAAAGAAGCTTCACGCAAAATTATTAGGCTTGCTAAGAATTTAGTAATATTTCAAGAAAAAGAAATAGAGAATTTAAAAGAGTATTTATAAAAATATTCTTTTTTTATACACCTCTTAAGCTTCCTCTTTTTTTAAGTATCCATTTTCTAATAAAATCTACTGGTATAATTGAAAATGCAAGTAATATCATAATTTCAAATTCATAAAAAGTTAAACCTGTGGTTCTAAATATTTCTCCTCCATAGTATATAAGAAAAATTTGAATTAACACTATAAACGAAATTACAAACAAAAATGCTTTGTTTTTTAATATATGTGCGAATATATTTATCCTATAAGTCCTTGCATTAAATGCATTAAAAATAGCTAAAAATATAAATAATCCAAAAAATGCTGTCATTAAATATTTATCATTATTTCCAATTCTATAAAGTGAATAAATAAATGGTGACTTTAAAAAGAAAATACATAAAATAGAAGAATAAATACCAGAAAATAATATTTGATTTTTCATATATTTATTCATGATAGGTTCGTTTTTATCTTTTGGTTTTTCTTTCATATATTCAAGAAGTGGTGGTTCATATGCAAAAGCAAGAGCTGCGAGTGTATCCATAACCATATTAATCCAAAGCATTTGAATAACGGTCACGGGATCTATAATTCCTATGAAAGGTCCTATTATAGATAAAAGAACTGCACTTACATTTACAGTTAGTTGAAATATAATAAATTTTCTTATACTTTTAAATATAGTTCTTCCATAAAGTATTGCTTTACTAATAGAAACAATATTATCATCCATTATTACTATATCCGCAACTTCTTTAGCAACCTCTGTTCCACTCCCCATCGCAAATCCCACGTTTGCTTTTTTTAATGCGGGTGCATCATTAACTCCATCTCCTGTCATACCTACTACTAAACCTTTTTCTTGCGAAAGTATAACTAATCTATTTTTATCTTGAGGAAGACTTCTTGCCACTACTTTAATTTTATGAAGATCTTTTTTCACTTGTTCATCAGTCATATTTGATAAATCATTACTTGTTAATACCAAGTCATTTTCACTTGTTAGAACACCTGTTTCTTTTGCTATGGCTTTCGCAGTTTCTTTAGCGTCACCAGTGAGCATTATTACATCAATTCCTGCATTTCTAACTAATTCGACACCTTTTCTTGCATCTTTTCTTACTTCGTCTTTTATTAAAACTAATCCTATAAAACATAAATTATTTAGTTCGTTTTTGGATCCAGATGCTAAAGCTATAACTCTTATTCCGTTTTTTACAGTTTCTTCTATTATTTTTTCATAATCTTTTTTATTTTTAAATATTTCTTTTTTTCCATTTTGATCATATTTCCATTCACACTTATCTAAAATAATTTCATAAGCACCTTTAAAAAATACAGTTTTAAAATTAAAATCCACTTCTACACTTGAATATTTGTTTTTACTATCAAATGTATGTTTTTTTAGTATTTTATATTTACTTCTATCATCTTCTTCCATAAATTTAATAAGTGCTCTATCTGTTATATTTCCACCTAAAATTTCATTACCTGATATATAACTACTGTTATTATAAATCATTGATAACTTAATTATTTCTTCATATTGTTGATAGTTTTTTAGTTCTTTTTTATTATTTATTTTTTTATTAAAAGAAGTAATTAATGAAATAACATTTAACTTTCCTTCCGTAAGTGTTCCTGTTTTATCAGTAAATAATATATTTAAATTACCAGCAGTTTCAATTCCAACAAGTTTTCTAATTAAAACATTACTTTTAATCATTTTATTCATATTTGATGAAAGAACTAATGTAATCATCATAGGAAGTCCTTCTGGGACTGCTACTACAATAATAGTTACCGATAATGTTAATGCATAAAATAAATGAGGCATAATTAAATCAACATTACTTATCATAGAAATAATTTTATCTATTTCAAAGTTGTTTTTTATTATTACAGCGCTAAACATATAAGAAATAAACACTAATATCGCACCTATGTAGCCAAATTTACTAATTGTCTTAGCTAGTTCTCTAAGTCTTGACTTTAAAGGGCTTTCTGGGTTTTTCTCTTGTATACTACTAGCTAAATTACCATAAAAAGTATTATTTCCAACACTTGTAACTAACATAATACCTTCACCACTTGTGACAATTGAACCTCTAAATAATTTATTTTCTAATATCGGTGTTTTACTTTTTTCAATAGTTTCTCCAGTTAAAAGAGATTCATCTACAAAAAGTTCTCTTTCTACTAATATTCCATCCGCAGGTATTTTATCTCCAGATTCCAAAAGAACAATATCTCCTACTACTACTTCATCTATACATATATTTTTTCTTATTCCATCTCT
Organism: Bacilli bacterium; assembly: GCA_017397745.1. Classification (GTDB taxonomy): domain Bacteria; phylum Bacillota_I; class Bacilli_A; order RF39; family UBA660; genus RGIG1840. Next base: position 12,872 of record JAFQIC010000035.1, on the reverse strand, counting down.
TTTTACTCTGCACATTATTTTAGCGTTTTCCTCATCAAGTTTTTCAAAAGCTTTTTCACTTCCATACTCGCTTATGGAAGATATAAAGGATGCTAAAAATATTGCTACTAGTATTCCGACTGTTTCATATATATCTGTACTTTTAAATAAAAAGACTACTTTTATTGCTAAAGCTATAAGAAGTATTTTGATAATAGGATCATTTAAAGATTCTATCAGTAATTTAAAAAAAGTATTTTTCTTTTGTTTTTTAAGTTCGTTAGATCCATGTTTTTTTAAAGAAATTAAAACTTCGCTACTACTAAGTCCAGAATTAATATTATATTTCACGCTTGTCCTCCGTTTAAATATATTAAAATTGATTAAATTTTAGAATAAAACTATTATTTAAATAAAAAATTTGTTAAAATTAAAACAAGGAGTAGTTATGAAGTTAAGTATTATTGTCCCTTTATATAATGAAGAGGATGTTATTGAAAAATTTTATAAAGAAATAAGTAAAACTTTAGAAAATAAAAAATATGAACTTTTATTTATTAATGATGGTAGTAAAGATGATAGTTTAAATATCTTAAAACATATACACGAAAACGATAAAGAGTGTGTAAAAATAATAAGTTTTTCAAGAAATTTTGGAAAAGAAGCAGCTATTTATGCTGGTCTTAAAGCATCTTCTGGAAAATATACAGTTATTATTGATGCAGATTTACAACAAAATCCAAAGTATATTTTAGAAATGGAAGAAATTTTAGATAAAGAATCCGAATATGATGAAGTTTGTATGTTTCAAAAACAAACTAAAAAAAGAAAAAAACAAACTATTTTTTATAAATTAATTTCTAAAATTACAAAAATTGATTTTGTAAATGGTGCTTCTGACTTTAGAATGTTTAGAAGATATGTTGTTGATGCCATATTAGAAATGACCGAAGTAAATAGATTTTCTAAAGGTATATTTTCTTGGATCGGATTTAATGTTAAGTATATACCATATGTACCCGAAGAAAGAAAAGGTGGCGAAACAAAATGGAAGTTTAAAGACTTGGTCAGATACGGCATTAATGGAATTATTGGTTTTAGTACCTCTCCTTTAAAAATTTCAACTTATCTAGGTGTATTTACAAGTTTCATTGCTTTTGGTTACTTAATGTTTCTTCTAATAAAAACACTAGTAACGGGAGTAGATGTCCCAGGTTACGCTTCTACTATATGTTGTGTATTAATTTTAGGTGGCATTCAACTTTTATGTACAGGCATTTTAGGAGAATATGTTTCTAAAACATATGTTGAAACTAAAAAAAGGCCAATTTATCTTACAAAAGAAAAAATTGGATTTGATGAAAATATTTTATAAATTTTTTATTTCTTTCATATAATTTTTATGGTATTATAAAAATAAGAAGGAGGAAAGATTTAATGTACGATTATGATATGTTAGACTACGGATATAAATCAGGTAGTCAAATGGCAGATGCTGGTATTTGGGCAATAGTTGCATTTGTTATAGCATTAATAGGAGGTATTTGTTTATACTTCACAGTATTTTCTGATAAAAATGAAAGTAAATACGAAGGTTTTATGGCAAAATTATATGATTTTGTTAAATTTAAAAAATTATATATTTCTGCATTCTTAAAAATAACTTATCTTATCTTGGCTATTTATATTACTCTTTATTCATTTGCTCTTATTTCAACAAGCTTTATTGCATTTTTATTAGTATTATTACTGGGAAATATCTTACTAAGATTTGCTTATGAATTTTCATTAGTGTTACTTGGAATTTATGAAAACACTACTGAAATGTGTAAGAAATTAAGTAAAAAATAAGATCTCAAAAAAATGAGATCTTTTTTTATAACCTTATACTACTTTCTGCGTTTGCGCTATAGTCTGCAAAGTTTTTATTTTTATATAGAACATATGCCGCTGCGCCTATCATAGTAGCATTATCCGTACAATATCTTCTTTCTGGAACATAAAAATTTATATTGTTTTTATCACACATTTTGTGAAGTTCTTCCCTAATAAAACTATTTGCCGCAACGCCTCCACAAAGAATAAGTGTTTTTACATCAAAATCTTTAAGTGCTCTTTCTGCTTTTATTGTAAGTTCTTTTGATACAACATTTTGAAATGAACAAGCTAGATCAAATTCGTTTATAACATTTCCTCTTTGTTTTTCGTTATGTGCTAAATTTATACAATGACTTTTAAGTCCACTAAAACTAAAATCATATTTTCCTTTTGTATTAATTTCTGGCATTTTATATGTAGGTTTACCTTCTTTAGCATATTTTTCTACATTTGGTCCGCCAGGATAAGGTAAATTAAGTATTCTAGCAACTTTGTCAAAACTTTCTCCTACTGCATCATCTAAAGTACTTCCTAAATATTTAAAAGATGTTTCATTTTCCATAAGTATTAAATCTGTATGTCCACCACTAATAACAAGCGCAATTAAAGGATAAGCTAAATCATTATTTATATTATTCGCATATATATGTCCCATCATATGATTTACTTTTATAAATGGCTTATTATATACAAGGCTTAATGTTTTTGTAGTTTCAAGTCCCACTAGAAGACTTCCCATAAGTCCAGGTGCATAAGTACAAGCAAAAGCATCCATATCTTCTAATTTCATATTTGCCTTTTTAAGTGTTTCATCTATCACTATTGTAATATTTTCAAGATGCATACGAGAAGCAAGTTCTGGAACTACACCTCCAAATAGTTTATGAACATCTATTTGAGAGTTAACTACTGTAGCTATATCTTCTTTTCCATTTTTAACTATACTACAACTTGTTTCATCGCAAGATGTTTCTATTGCTAAGATATATGTATCTTTCATATTTATTTTACCTTTCCATTATAAGAGCAGTTTCACTTTTATAATAATTTTTTCTTTTACTTATTGTTTTAAAACCTAACGAAGAATATAAATTAATCGCAGGTACATTATTCTCATTTACTTCAAGCATTATTTTTTTATCTATATTATTATTAATGATATATTCTAATATTTTTCTAGCATATCCTTTTCTTCTATATTTTTCATTAGTATAAACATCAGTTATGTCTAATATTTCATATAAACCTCTAGTTATAACATAAGATATCTCTTCATTTTCCTTTATAAAATATTTAGTATCAAAATCATTTAACTTTTGTGAATTTATCACTTTTCAACCTCAATTTTCTTTACATAATTTGGCTTTATTAAATGCACATTTACTTCTTTTAATTTTTTTGCATAATCAACTATTTTTAAAATATCTAATTTATTTTCAACACATTTATATTTATTTATAATGTTTTCATAATCTTCTATATATATTTCTTCCATAAGCGGGTTGTTATCTTTATCAAAAGCATAAACATATGCACCTCTGGCATCTTCTAAATATGCAACTTTATTTTCATCTATATTACTACTTACTAAAAAACATTCAAGAGAAGATATAAGTTTAACAGGTATGTTTTTAGTATAACTAAGAGTTTTAACAAGTGAAAGCCCTATTCTTATTCCAGTAAAGCTACCTGGGCCATTTACTGCGATTATTTCTTTTATATCATCTATATTAATATTGTTTTCTTCAAGTAATTTCTTAAAAGTTGGAACTAATACTTCAGCATGTCCATTTTCACTTTTTACTTCTTTACTAATTACATTATTATCTTTTATAAAGGCTATTGTTATTAAATCGCTATGTGTATCTACAAATAATTTATACATTTTACTCTCCCTTTTTCCGATATATTATATCAAAAAATTCGTAAATTTTCAAATTAAAAAAAAGATAACTCATATTTGTATAATTATCTTTATAATTAAAACAACCTAAGGTCTTATTAAAGTTTTTTGTGTCTCGTCTTCAAATGTTGAAACATACGCATCATCAATTATTTCCGTATCCTTTAGGTAAAACATAAACAATAGTATTGATCTATGTAATTATCCTCTCTTGATACCGAAAGAGGTATAGTTATTGCAAAATATGCTGATAACTAACAAAAATTCTCTTAATTTTTATATTTTTTCTTTTGATTTTCCATAATGTCCCCTATTGTTTAACCATATTATATTACATTTTGCAAAAATGTTCATTTTTTAATAAATAAGATATAACTATTTCTTTCTCAAAACAAAAGAGCCGTTATCTTTTTCTTCTTCATAAATTATCTTTTCATTTCCTGGAACAGCAATTATAATTTTAGGTACATAAATATCTTTTTCTTTCGTAATATTTATGTGCGTATCACGCCTTTCTGCCCTATCAAAAAGTATTCTTAATAAATAATTATACAATTTACTTCTTTCTATTACACCATTTACTTCTCCTAAATTAATAAAATTCTGTGCGCAATATTCAAATTTTTTACTTATAACTATTGGTTTATCATATTTATCAAGTCCAAAAGCTCTAGCCATATTTTTTTTATTTGTAAATTCATTATGCAAATATTCAAAATACTCACTTAAAGGTATATTCCCTGGATACAAATTAAGACTAGAATCAAGTTCACTTAAAAACTCTTTAGAATATTGTGTTAGAAATGGATAATTTTCTTTAACGGTGCATCCTTGATAATCCGGAATAACACCAAAATAATTTGTTCTAAGTCCATATTGATTTGAAAATAAATCATTTAAAGGATCCATAAAAATCCAGCCTTCATCTGCTTCTACAATTAAGGCAAATAGAGGAATCTCTTTATTTGTAGCTTCTATTTTAATCGCATTTATATCAAACATTTTAAATAAATCAACATAAAAATCTGAGAGAGTTGAACATACAATATCAAATCCATTATTAATAAACCCTTGTTTATATTGTCTTAAATTTTCTTCATATGAAGCTAAAAAATATTTAACATCTCTTCTAAAGTAAGGTGCTAATTTAACATATAAAAATCTAATTATTTGAGTTTTACTCCACGAAGGACTTATTAAATTTATAGTATTATTAATATTATTTTCCATGTTTCTCCTTTTTAGAAAAAATATTATACTATTTCAGGTGGATTTAGTCAAAAAAATTTTAAATATTTTTTAGTTAAATATTTTATTATTTAAAAGATATTTTCTTCCACTAAATTTATTAATAATAATGTTTATCTCAAGATATTTTTTATCTTTTTTTGTTCTATCAATATATGCTTCTCCGTAAGCAATTATACTTTTAATAAAATTTTGATTACAAATATCAAAATATAAACATACTTGATTATTATTTTTTAAATACCTTATTTTTTTCCCTATATCTAAACTTTTAATTTTAATAACTAGATTATAATCTCTATAATCACTTTCATAGTTTAAAGGACACATATAAGTTTTTTCCTTTTGAGAACAACCTAAAATGCAAATATTATTACTTTTTATTATATCTAATACTTCTTTATTATCTAATTTTTCATAATTATATTTCATTTATTCACCCCTAAAATAATATGAACTTATTTAGGCAAATATAATATATTATTTATAGGAGAGTGAATTTTATGCTTACTATTGTTTGTTCACAAACTAAAGATGTTGAATACTTATTAACTAAAGTTAATTATGAAGAAGAAAGTTTTCAAAACTTTAAAATATATAAATGTAATTATAAAAATAATGATTTTATTATATTAGTCACTGGATATGGAAAAGTAAATATTGCTGTTGCTCTTGAAAAACTTAATAACTGCGTAGATATATCTAATATTATTCATGTAGGAACTGCTTCTAGTATTAACTGTAAATTAAAAATCTTTGATATTTTATTTGTTGATAAAGTTTGTGATTATGATATAGATTTTACTAAAATGGGTTTATCTTTAGGAAAATTACCTAATGAAGAAAAAAATATTTTTTCATCCGATTATAATTTAAAAAAATATTTTAACTCAGCTATAGAATCATTAGATAAAAAATATACAGATGTTTTTATTGCTTCTGGTGAAACTTTTATAACTAATTATAATTTTGTAAATTATATAAAGAAAAATTTTTATACAGATGCATTAGATATTGAAACAAGTACAATAGGAAGATATGCTTCTATTTATAATATTCCATTTATTGCTGTGAAGGTAGTTAGTAATTACGCTAACGAAAATGCTTGTAAAGATTATAATCTATATTCAACTGAAGCAAAAAGAATTTGTGAACTTATTATTTATAATTTTATTAAAGAATATTTCTTTTAACTACTAATTTTAATAAAAATATGATATAAATATTATGGTGATTTTAATGATAAAGTTATTTATTATATTTCTATCTTTATTTATTTTAAATGGTTGTGAAAAAGAAATGAGTGAACTTACTAAGATTATTTTAAATGATAATTTAACTTTAGAATATGCTGAAGAAGCAAGCTTATTTGATTTGGTAAAAGTAAATGAAGGCAAAATAATAAGTGATGACTTTGATATAAATACTATGGTACTTGGAAAACAAAATATTAAGTTTAAATTTAAAGACGCTAACGGAAATAAATTTACACATGAATTTAATATAAATGTTGTTGATACAACAAAACCTTTAATACTAGCCAGTTCTTATTATACAGTTGAAATTAATAGTGAAGATAGTTTGCCTTCTTATCCACTGTGCGCAGACAATTATGATAAAAGTATAAAATGTAATATTGAAGGGGATTATGATTTAAATACTTTAGGTAGTTATAATCTTAAATATACGGCAATAGACACAAACAATAATTATAGTGAACATAGTTTTACTTTAGAAGTAAAAAATCCTACTTATGAAGAGGATTTTTATGAAGAAGAAGTTATAAATATAAAAGATTTTACTAAAAAATATAAAAATGAAAATACTCTAATAGGAATAGATGTTTCTTCATGGCAAGATGATATTGATTATGAATTAGTAAAGAGACAAGGAATTGAATTCGTTATGATAAGAATTGGTTTTGGGCATAATAACGAAGGAGAAATTGTTTTAGATTCATGGTATGAAAATAATATAAAAAAAGCAAAAGAAGCTGGTTTAAAAGTTGGAATTTATTTTTATTCTTATGCTTCAAATGAAAACGAAGCAACTGCACAAGCTAAATGGATTTTAAAAATTTTGAATAAAGAAAAACTTGATTTACCTATAGCTTTTGACTGGGAAGACTGGTCAGATTTTGAAAATTATAATATGAGTCTTGTTGATATAAATAATGTTGCTAAAGCATTTTTAAAAACTATAGAAAAAAAAGGGTATAAAGCGATGAATTACGGTAGTGCTCTTTATCTTAAATACATTTGGAATTTAAATAATTATGATACGTGGTTAGCACATTATACTGAAATGACAGATTACTCAGGAGATTATTATATTTGGCAAGTAACAAATAGTGGGCAAGTTGATGGAATAAATGGTTATGTTGATTTAAATGTACTTTATAAAAAATAGCACTTTTATTTTTTAAAAAACTCTTCCCAAGGATCTTTTTCTTTTATTTTTTTTAATGCCTTTTTTAAAGTAATACTATCTGGTTTGATTTTACTTAAATCTTCCCAAGAAATAGGAAATGATACTGTGGCATTTTTTCTTGCTCTTAAAGAATATGGTACGATACTAGTAGCTCCCCTAGTATTTCTAACCCAATCAATAAAAATTTTGTTTTTACGTTTTTCTTTTCTTATATTACTAGTGTATTTTTTAGGCCATTTGGTTTCCATAAGAACAGCTATATCTTTTGCAATTTTTCTAAATTCTTTCCAATTTACATCCCTAATTGGAACTAATATATGATAGCCTTTTCCTCCACTAGTTTTTAAAAATGATTTTAATTTTAATTCATCTAAAATACTCTTTAAATCTTTTACACCTTCTCTTAGTTTTTTTAAACTTAGTTTTTCATCAGGATCTAAATCAAAAACCATAATATCTGGTTTTTCAAGGTTAGTTATAGTGCTACCCCAAGTATGAAATTCTATACTATTCATTTGTGCTTCACTAATAAGTCCTATAACATTTGTTATATAATAATAGTCTTCTTTTTCCTTGTTTTTATTAGTAAGTATTATTTTTGATATTCCTTCACTTTCTTTTTCTAAATGTTTTTTAAAAAAACAAGTGCCTTCCACACCATCTGGACACCTAACTGTGCTTATTATTCTATTTTTTAAGTATGGAAGCATTTTTTCTGAAACTTTTAAATAATAATCTATTACTTCTTTTTTTGTGATTTTAGAATTTGTGTAAATAAGTTTTTCAGGATTAGATATTTCAATTCCTTCTATTACATTTTTACTATATTTCTTTTTTATTGTTTTACCTTCTTCTATTTCTTTCATTGTTCTACCAGTTTTAATACTTGTAGTTACTGATGAAATATTAGTAAATTCATAATACTCATCTTTTTCTTTTAAAAGTAACCAATTATTATCTTTAAAATGAATTAAAGACCAAAGTCCTTTCAATCTTTTTCCTTTAAGTTCAAATTTTATTATACCTTTTTTAAAGTCTTTTTCAAAATTACCTAAGGGTTCATAATATCCCTCATCAAAAATCATAACTGTCCCCGCACCATATTCTCCTTTTGGAATTGTGCCTTCAAAATCTTTATAATCATAAGGATGATCTTCTACTAATATCGCAAGTCTCCTATCTTTTGTATTATATGAAGGTCCTTTAGGTACTGCCCAACTTTTTAAAACACCTTTCCATTCAAGCCTTAAATCAAAATGATCTTTTCTTGCGATATGATGTTGCACTACAAAAACTAGTTTTTTATTTTGTTTTGTTTTTTTACCTTTTGGTTCTTTTGTTTTATTAAAATCTCTTTTTTTATTGTACATATCCAAATTATTATTCATATATCCCTCTACTTATTAATTTAGTTTTTTTATATATTTTTATACAATTTAAAATACCAAAGTTATTTCTTGGTATTATTTTTTCTTAATAAAAAGGTTATTAACATTGTTATACTTCCAAATGCTAAATATATAAATGCGTAGATAAAAAAGTCTAATATTATATCTTGAAGTATTATCCAATATGATATTAAAAATATAAAACATGTTAGAATTTGCTCCCACCACATCTTTTTAAATTCAAAACCTGATATAATTCCTATAATTAATGAAATAATAGGATTTAATATAAATAAAAATATTATAAGTATTCCCATCACATCTTTAGGATTTGAAATGTATACTAATATTAAAGGTATAAAAAACATCTCTATTATCAAAATTAAATTAGTTAAAATTATTTTTGATTTTAATTTCATTATCTTACTCCTCTATTTTTATCCTTTTAAACTATAACTATCATTCATAATTAGAGTACTGTATATAAATAATATATCATTATTTTCATAATCTAAATATTTAAAAAAATATTCACTACTTATATATCTATTATCTATAACAGTTATTTTCGAATAATAAGGCGTTAATAAAGGAATTAAACTACTAGCAAAAGAATCTCTAAAGATTATTAACTCTTTATTATTTTTTATCATATTATTTTTAATTTCTATAAAAGAAGATGCGCCATCTAAAAATACTTCGTACGAATCAAATGAAGTTAGTTTTTCTTTATTATAAATATTATTTAATTTTTTATTTTCTAAATATTTTACCTCTAAATTATCAATAAAGTTATTTGTTAAATATGTAATTATCTCTGGACTTCTATTTATTGCGGATTCACCATAATAAACACCATAAAAATTATTATATATAACCTTTGTATAATTAAACATTTGATAATTAAAATTTAATACTGTACTCATTTTTTTTATAACTTTGTCTAAATTTTCTTGTTTCCAGTGAGTATCAGTCTCATAATAATCTGAAAGTGACAAGATATCTTTTATATTAATGGTTTGTATGTTTAGTTCTTTTAGAGAATTAAATATATATTCGTAATCAATTTTAAGAAAGTTTTTATCTTCTAAATAATAGTTTTTATCGGGTATTATCATTAAATAAAAATTATTACTTTCAGGAAACATATTTTTAATTTTAATTACATTTTTTTTAAAATTATCAATTGATTTTTTATTAGTGGGATAAATAGATTTAAATATATAATTATCTTTTAAATAAATATTATTATCAAGTTTTAGTAGAATATTATAATTAAAATTTGCTTTTACACTTCTAAATCTATTTCTAAAAGGAAATTGATCTAAAAAATAATCTTCTAAATTTGTTATAAACTTACTTGTAAATTCAAATTTTGGAAAAGTAGATAAATTTCTTCTTTCTTCAAAACTTATTTCATTATCATTTATAATTATATGTAATAATGAAAACAAAATTATATAAATCATAAAAGAAAATACAATTATTTTATCTTTCATATTTGCTCCTTAAAATCTAAAATATAAAAAAGGATTAAATGATCCATCTATTAAAAATGCAGTGTTTAAAATAAGTAGTAGAATATAAATTACTGGTTCTAATATATTTATTAATTTTTTTATTTTAGTTTCTTTTACTTTATTAACAATAGTTTTTAAAAGTGGTGTAGAACTTATAAAGGATACTAGTAATAAAATACAATTACTTTTTAAATAATATATACTTTCCTTTCCTATAAACGGAATACTTAAACTAAACATATTCTTTAAATTATAAATTAAATTTGATAAGTCAGTCTCATTAAAAATCAAAAAACTAATTACAACAATTAATAAAGTATATATGTATTTAATTATTTTAGTTCTATCTAAATATTTTTTTAAAAATAATTTTTCAATAATTAATAATAATGCAAAGTAAAGTCCCCAAATCACAAAATTCCAACTAGCGCCATGCCAAAATCCTGTTAAAGACCATACTATAAAAATATTTCTAACTAGTTTTAATGTTCCTTTTTTACTTCCTCCAAGTGGTATATAAACATAATCTTTAAACCAACTTGATAATGATATATGCCATCTTCTCCAAAAATCAGTTATAGAAGATGCGATAAGCGGATAATTAAAGTTCTCTAAAAATCTAAAACCTAAAATCAGCCCAAGTCCTATAGCCATATCACTATATCCTGAGAAGTCAAAATATATTTGAAGTGTATAAAGTAATGGTCTTATCCAAGATGCGACTAATGTTTCTTCAATAATACTTTTAGATAATTCACCAAGTACATTCGCTAGTAATACTTTTTTTGATAAACCTATTACAAATCTTTTAATTCCTTCACTGACTTTAGTAAATGATTGCTCTCTTTTTATTATTTGTTCTTTTATATCAGAATATCTCACAATAGGCCCAGCAACTAATTGTGGAAATAAGCATACATATGTCATAAAAGTTAATAAGCTATCTGCTGGTTTATGTTTTTTGTTATATACATCAATTATATAAGCAAGTATTTGAAAAGTATAAAAACTTATTCCTATAGGCATAACTATATATAAAAAAGGAATATTAATTTTAAATAAATTATTTATATTATATATAAAAAAATCAGTATATTTAAATATTAAAAGTGAGGAAATATTATATATAATACCTATTAGTAAATAAACTTTTGAATTTTTACCTTTATATATTAATCTACTAAGAAAATAATTAACTATACAAGATAATATAAGCACAATTATATATTTTGGCTCACCCAAAAAATAAAATAATAAACTAAAAATAAGTAAAATCAAATTTTTAAATTTACTTGAAATACTAAAATATATTATAAGTAAAATAGGTAAAAAATAATAAATAAATGTTATACTAGAAAATAACATATCACGCCTCAAAAAAAAGTCTACTAAGACTTTTATAAATTATTAAATCCTTTTTCAAGTGTTTGACGTGTTTTAGAATCTTCTACTAAAATTAATATTATTAAGTCCCCTTTGTTTTCTACAATAATATCTTTTTCATCAACACCCACACAGATCCATTTTCTAGGGTTTATACTCTCTTTTATTTTAGTTTTAATACTTTCTATATCTGAATTAGGTTTTGCTCTTAAAAGTACCACAGAATGCGCTATAGAACCCACTGCCGACTCTGATGCTAAAGCTTCTTCATATTCAATTTCATTAGTTCCTAAATAGTATTCAATATTATCAGAATTAACTTCCATATTTGTAAGCATCATAGGTCTTTCTTCTTCTTTAATATTTTCATAAACTTTTGTCATTATTTCTTCTAAAGAACCCTCAACTTTTTTGTCACATCCAGTTATTAAAAATAAAGATAAAATTATTATAGTTATAAAACTTATTTTTTTAATCATTTTTTATTCCTCCATATTCTAAGTTAATTTTACCATTTTTTTCACTAATATAAAAGAACTATTTATACATTTTTTATTTTTATTTTAAAACTTATAAAAGTATAATTTTTTCTAAAATTTTCATACTAATAAAGAGGTGTTTTTTATGTCAAAAGTTACAATAATAGTAGGTTCACGTAGAGATGGAAATTCTTCTAAACTTGCAAATATATTAAAAGAAAAGTTTAAAAAAGAAAGAATTGTTTCTAATATAATAACTCCTGGTAATCAAAAAATATATTTGTGTACCGGATGTATGGATTGCGATGTTAATGGTAAATGTGATTTTAAAGATGATATGGAAGAAAATATTAATAAAATATTAGAAAGTGATACGTTAATTTTTATATCTCCAACGAGATGGAATTTATTATCTGGTGATTTAAAAATTTTAATAGATAGATTAAATCCATTATATACTCCTAAGAAACTTGAAGGAAAAAAAATGATTTCTATAGCAATTGGTGGAAAGAAAAAAGAAGAATATTCTAGTGAATCCGCTCTTACTTCATTAAATAGTTTTGCAGACTCAGCTGGAATGAAAATTATTTATCAATATGCATTTGATAAGTGTTTATTAGATAATGATATCTTAGAAAAAAGTGAAGAAATAGAAACTTTAAGT
>JAFQIC010000034.1 GCA_017397745.1 Bacilli bacterium | reverse complement strand
GTAAATGTTTTTGTTACTGCTTGTCCTGGTAATGCATCTATCATTTGTATGTTTTGTGTATCTGTAAATTTTAGTCTTAGTTCTGCTAAGTCTACTACTGTTTCTCTTGCTTCTTCATTTCCTCCTACGCTTGCTGTGAAGAATGAATATGTTAGTCCTGCTGATACTGCTAGTGTTAGTACTACAAATATTATTCCTCCAATTGTTATAACTTTGTCCTTCAATTTATTCACCTACTTTGTTACATTAATTATATAAAATTATCCCCCCCCAAGTCAAGCAAAATCGCACAAAAAAACAGTTGATTTTTAGTTAACTGTTTTATCTTTGTTATTATCTAAATCTTTCATAGTATATGTACAATATCCTTCATATCTATAACTTGTATCAATACCTTTCATATATATATCACGATCATTAATTTTATCAGTCAAAGCATTTTCTAAAAGTAGTCTGATTTCGGTATCTTTTATTGGACTTCTTTCCATAGCAAGTAAATATTCATCTTTAGGGACTTTTTTCCAATCAATGATTTTACCAATTTCTTTTTTTAATATCATGTCAAGCCATATACGTGTACTTCTTCCATTACCTTCTCTAAATGGATGAGCAATATTCATTTCAACATATTTTTTTATAATATAATCAAAATTATTTTGAGGCATAGTATCAATTTTTTCTAGCACATCTTTTAAATATATAACTGATGCAAATCTAAAGTTACCCTTAGAAATATTTACTTTTCTTATTTTTCCCGCAAAATCATAAATATCAGAAAATAAATATTTATGAATATTACATAATCCTTTAGTTGTACCTATTTCAAATTCATCAATTTTTTTTGTATCAAATAATTCTAATGCTTTTAATTTAGATATCCTTTCTTGCTCTCTTAAGAATTCAATTTCATTAGTTATACCAAGTTTATTTTCGAGCATTTAATATCACCTCTTAAACTATATATATTGTACCACAAGTATAATAATTTTTCGACATTTAAATTTTAAAAAACACTTAACTTAAAGTTAAATGTTTTAAAATTCAAATGTATTTGGTTTTGTTTCATTTTGAATATGATTTAAATTTATTATTTCAGTTGTTTTTTCTAAATTATCATTTGGAACTTGAGCATTTAATGCTTCATTATTAACAACTTGATTTGTCATATTACTTTCCATAGTTTTATTTTCGGTAATATTTTCTTCTATTTTATTAAAACTTTCTTGTTTTAATTCTTCAATAGGAATATTTTCTTTTTCTTCTTCATAAAAACTCATTAATGTTTTAGCAACTCTTATCATTTGAGCAGAATATCCTATTTCGTTATCATACCAAGCAACTACTTTTACAACTACATTTCCATTTTTATTTATAACATTTGTAAGTAGTCCATCAACAATAGAACCACATACATTACCTACAACATCAGATGAAACAATAGGATCTTCTGTATACTTAAATGCTTCATTTTCGCTTACTTTTAATACATTATTTATTTCTTCTTTTGTAGCACTCTTTTCTACTACTACATTTAATTCTACTAAAGAACCATCCCCTACTGGTACTCTATAAGATATACCATCTAAAAGTCCATCAAGTTCTGGAATAACTTTTCCAATTTGAGATGCCGCACCAGTAGATGTAGGAATTATATTTAATGATGCCGCTCTTCCTCTTCTTTGATATATTCCTTTTTTATGAGTTACATCTAAAGTTTCTTGATCATTTGTCATCGCATGAACAGTAGTCATAAAACCTGATTTTATTTTAAAGTTTTTATGAATTACTGAAGCTAAAGGTGCGAGAGCATTTGTAGTACAACTAGCACATGATATTATTTTATCTTCTTTTGTTATTAATTCATCATTAACACCATATACAATAGTCTTTGTATCATCTTTAGAAGGTGCACTTATAAGAACATGTTTTGCTCCTTTATTTATATGAGCCATACTTTTTTCACTTGAATTAAATACACCCGTACACTCAAATACTACATCTATTCCATGTTCACCCCAAGGGATATTATTAGGATCACTTTCTTTATAAACTTTTATTTTTCTATCATTTACATTTATATAATTCTCTTCTGCTTCTACTTCATAAGGAAGAAATCTTTGCATAGAATCATATTTAAATAAATATGCAAGTTCTTTAGTATCAGATAATCCATTTATTACTACTTCTTCTACCGAAGGATCATCTAAAACTAATCTTAAAACACATCTACCTATTCTTCCAAATCCATTTATACCTATTTTCATTCTTTCATCTCCTATTCAAAATAACTCTTTCCAACAAATTCTCTTAATATACTTGTTGATGGTACTAAATTCTCTGGTATTGCAAAAAAACATTCTAAAAATCTAGTTAATCTCATCGCTTCTTCATATACACTTGATTCAGGATTTATTGAATATAGAAGCGGTTCGGCATAAGTTTTTAAAACTCCTATTTCATATATAAGTGCTGTATTATAAACAACATTTGCTTCATTTTGATGTGGAAAAATATATTCATCTTCACCTTTTCTTACACTTTCCCAAGTTTTTAAAGTTTCTTCAGCACTATGTCCTCTATGTGAATAATCTCTTACTAATCTTCTTATTAATCTTAAATCAAGTGTAGAAATATGGTTATGTCTATCTACTCCTAATGGAGTAAAAGGACTAATATAAATTTTAAATTTACTTTCTTTACTAAAATCTTTAGTAAGCACTGCATTTAATGCATGAAGACCTTCAACTATTAATATTGTATTATTTTCGAGTTTAATTTCTTTTCTTTTATATTCTTTCTCTCCAGTAACAAAATTATACGTTGGAAGTTTTACTTTTTTTCCTTCAATAAGTTTTTTCATATGATTAGAAAATAATTTTAAATCTATTGCATCAATTCCTTCATAATTATATTCACCATTTTCATCTTTTGGACTTTCACATCTTTCTTTAAAATAATCATCAATTGATATTGGAAATGTATTAATACCTTTAGCTTTTAAATATAATGAAAGTTTTTTAGATGTTGTAGTTTTACCAGAACAAGAAGGCCCAGCAATTAAAATCATTTTTATTTTATCTTTCATACTAAATATTTCATCTGCGATATTAAGCATTTTTTCATCATGTATAAGTTCATTTATTTGTATTAAATCACCAATACCATTATGTGATACAGCATAGTTTATATCTCCAACATAATTAACATCTAAAGTTTTTATTTTTTCATGATATGATTTAAATACACTTAGTACTTTATCTCTTTTTGTAAATTTAGGTACTTCAGCATTATCCATAAGTGGAAACCTTAAAACTATTCCATTTGGCTCTATAAAAGTTAAATCAAAACTATTTAAAATTTCAGTACTTATAGGCATATAACTATAAAAATAATTATAATAACCTCCAAGTTCATACATAGAAATATATTCATTATTAATTTGTTTCATATTAAGTGCTTTTTCATATTCTTTTGATTCCTCAAAATACTCTATAGCACTTTTTCTTAAGGCACTAAGTTTATTTATAGAAATATCTTCTTTAACTAACTCCTTCATCTTTTTCTTTATTTGTTTAACCGTTTCTAAAGTTATATCTTTATTTAAATTAACTTCTGTATAAAGTCCTTTATCAAGTGAATGTTTAATAAACACTTCAGAGTTTTCACCAAATAATTCTTTTATTGCAACAATATATAAAAACTTAAGTCCATTTTTATAAGCTTCAATACCTAGTTTATCTTTTAAAGTAATAAATTCAATATAAGAATCTTTTGTAAGTTCATGATTTACTTCTACTATAGTTCCATTTACTCTAGCTAAAATTACATAAAGTTCTAAATTAAGAGACTTAATCAAATCTTTTAAAGTAGTATTCTTTCTTATTTTCTTTTTTTCATTATTTATAACTATTGTTATAATATCTTTCATTTGCCTCACCCTATTCTTCTATAATTTTATCAAATTATTATTATTTTGTGAATAAAAAGTTATTAATTTGACTATTTTATTAATAGGTGAAAAAAAATGTTAATACCAACTGTAGTAGAGAAAACTAATAATAGAGAAATTGCATACGATTTATATTCAAGACTTTTAAATGATAATATTATATTAATTGAAGGTGAAATTACTGATACTTCTTCAAATATTATAGTATCAGAACTTCTTTATTTAAATAGTAAAAATAATGATGAAATATCTATTTTTATTAATTCACCAGGTGGATCAGTAACCGCAGGATTTGCTATATACGACACAATGAATTATGTAAAAAATGATATTAGAACTATAGGTATTGGAATGTGTGCATCCATGGGAGCATTTCTTTTATCAAGTGGAACTAAAGGTAAAAGAAATATTCTGCCTAATACAGAGGTAATGATTCATCAGCCTCTTGGTGGTGTACAAGGTCAAGCAACTGATATAGAAATTGTATCTAATCATATTTTAAAAACAAAAGAGAAATTAAATAAGATATTATCTTATAATACAGGACAAAAACTTAATAAAATTAAAAAAGATACTGAAAGAGATTATTATTTAAATGCAAAAGAAGCACTAGAGTATGGCATTGTAGATGAAATAATTACGCCAAACTAGTGCTTTTATTTATGATATTTTTCATTATTTATTATTTTAAAACTTCTATATAATTGTTCAAGTAGAATAACTCTAAAAAGACCATGTGGAAAAGTAAACTTTGAAAATGAAATTTTTTCATTCACTATTTCTTTAATTTTTTCTGTTACACCTTCTGAAGAACCGATTATAAAAGTTATATTTGAATTAGAACTATTAAAAAGATTTTGTAATTTATTAGAAAATTCTACTGAAGAATATTCTTTTCCAAAAATATCTAAAAGAAGAATATATTCATTTTTGTTTATTAATGAAATTATTTCTTTTTCTTCATTATAAATATTGGTATCTTTTATTTCTACTATTTCTAACTTATGATATTTATTAATTCTTTTTTTATAATCATTAACTGCTTCTATTAAGTATTTTTCTTTTAATTTTCCTATAACTATTATTTTTATCATTATCTTACCTCTAAAGTTTCTTTTTGATCAGATACTAATACTGGAACTTTTGACTCTATCATTTTAGTTACTGCATCATAAGCTAAAATTTTAGTATTATTTTCTTCGCTTAAATGAAGAAGTATTATTTTTTTTGTGTCATCTCCAATTAATTTGGATAAGTACATACCACAAGCCTCATTTGAAAGATGGCCTTTATCACTATATATTCTTTGTTTTAAGTGGTATGGATAACTTCCATTCATAAGTTTTTCTATATCATGATTACTTTCTATAAAATAATAAGTTTTATTTTTTAAATAAATAAAATTTCTTTCATTAATATATCCAGTATCTGTTATGTATACAAGGCTTTCTTCTTTTTCTTCAATTAAAAAACCTATAGAATCTGTCGCATCATGTGATGTTTGAAATACTTTAACGAAAAAATCATCTATTATATTTTCATCAGAAAAATATTTAGTATTTTCATAAGTAATCACACCTGATAATTTTTCACTTATATATAAAGTTGGTTTATGTTTTTTTAAAAATGTAGATAATCCAAAAATATGATCAACATGATCGTGTGTTATAAAAATATAATTAATATCTTTTGGGTACATATTAACACTTTCAAGTTTTTCCTTTAAATTTTTATAAGAAAAGCCTACATCAATTAAAATGTTAGACTTTTCTGTTTTTATTAAAGTTGAATTTCCTTTTGAACCACTACCTAGTACTATAGCTTCCACTATTGATAAAGTGTAAGTGGGTCTATATCGTTTACAGTATCTATTGGTCTATCTCCATAGTATACTGCGAAATGAAGATGTGTACCCGTACTTCTTCCCGTATTTCCCATTGTTCCTATAGTATCACCTTTACTTACTGTTTGACCTTGTGATACAAATACATCTGCGAGGTGCATGTAAATAGATATATATCCATTATTATGATTTATGTAAATATAATTTCCCATTGATGGATGATTAAGTCCAACTGAATATGCAACACCATTTTGAATTGAAAATATTGGTGAACCATGACCAGTTCCTGAAATATCTATTCCAGCATGCCATGACCCCCATCTCCATTCTCTTACTGATGTTATAACAAATGGTTTAAGTGTAGGCCATGCCCAATATGTTGAGTCCCCTACATAAACAACATTAAATCCGCCTTTAACTATTATTTCATCAACTGCCGGTTTAATTTCTTCAGAAGATATTCTAAGTGCATTTGTTGTTTCACCGTTTTTAGTTTCAATTCTAAAGGTTACTTTATTTATACCTTTTTCTCCTACTTGCTCTACTGTAGTTGTGCCATAAGCCATATTATTATCGTATTTAACTTGTGTTTCAAAATCAATCTCTTGATTTTCAATAGTAGTTTGTTCTGTTACTACTGTAATTATTGGATCAATAAGTCCTATATTAACTATTTGTCCTGGAAATAATAAAGCATTTTCACCTTTTATTTCTGGATTAACTATTAAAAATTCAATAACATTTAATCGATGTGCTTCTGCAACACTTTTAATTGTGTCTCCACTTTTAATTGTATATGTTCCACTTACTTTATCTGTTCCAAATAAGATAAATCTATTTAAATCTTCAGCAGTTGTATATATTTTTTCTTCAGTTGAAATATAACTTTCTTTAACAGTTATTTTTTCTTCTATGCTTACCTTTTCCAGTAAAGTTCCAACTTCAAACTCTGTTTCTTGAGTTCCATTTAAATATGCCTCATATGTTTCTTCATTAACAAACATTTTTACAGTAGAATTAATAGCTTCATCTAAATGTTCTTTTTTTAAAATATATAAGGTTATATCTTTTTCTTCTTCACTTACTTTATCAATAGTTACTTCATAACCTTTAACTGTAAATGGTTCTTTATCTTTTATTTGTTCATAAATATCTTCAGCTTTTACAACATCAGATTTATATGTAAAAACTTTCGATATTTCTAAATTACTTGGTGGATATATTTTATCCACATTATAATCTTCTTTTAGTGTTTCTTGCTCTTTATCTATTAAATTATATAGTTCGTCTTCGTTAGTGATAATACCAACAATTTTTCCATCTATATATACTTGATATAATTCTCTTGGGCTATTAGCAAGTCTTTCAAAACTTAATCCCATGAAGAATAAAAGCACGCTCATAAATGTACTAAACAAAAGCCCCCAAAACACACTTTTTTTATTCATTATTTGTTTCCTCACCTTTTATGTAGTTTTTAAAACTACTCATATTCTTCTCAAACATTAACGTAAATGAACCAGTTGCACCATTTCTATGCTTAGCAAGTAATATTTCAATTTCCGAATTTTGAGAATTTATTTGATCGTAATAATCTGTACTATATAAAAACATTACCATATCAGCATCTTGTTCTATAGATCCAGATTCCCTTAAATCAGAAAGTTTTGGCTTTCTGTCATCGCCCTTTCTTTGTTCACTACTACGCGAAAGTTGCGCTAAGGCAATTACTGGAACTTCAAGTTCCATAGCTAGTTTTTTAATATCTCTTGATACCTCACTAACTTCTTGTACTCTGTTTCCAGCATACTTGCTAGATGCAGAAATAAGTTGTAAATAGTCTATTATTATTATATCAAGTCCACTAGGACTATTTTTAAGTCTTCTGCATTTTCTTCTTATTTCACCTACTGTTACTCCAGCAGAATCATCTATAAATATTTTAGCATCTGCAAGTTGTGATTCAGCCTCACTAAATTTTTTCCAATCATTATGCGAAAGTTTTCCTGTTTTAAGTAAGTCACCTTCAATTTGACCAACAGAAGAAAACATTCTTTTTACTATTTCTTCTGCACCCATTTCAAGTGTGAAAAATGCTACTGATTGATTATTCTGAAGTGCCACATTACATGCAATATTTAATGCGTATGCAGATTTTCCAGCACCTGGACGTCCAGCAATAATTATAACTTGATTTTTTTGAAAACCTCTTGTTAATTTATCTAAGTCATAAAATCCACTTCTTACTCCAACAACACCACTTTTATTTTTAGATAGTTCTTCTATTTCTTCTTGAACTATTGGAAGTACATCTTGAATAGATTTTATATCTTTGCCTATTTTATCAGTATTTATACTTAGTATATTTCTTTCAGCATTTTCAACTATTTCTTCAACTTCATCTTTTTGTTCATAACAATCAGTTATTATATTTGTTGATTTGTTAATTAAATTTCTTAAAATACTTTTTTCAAGAAGTATTTTAATATATTGATCTAAATTAGAAGCAGTAGCAACTGAGTCAATGATTTCAGTAATATACTCTATTCCTCCAACGTTATAAAGTTCATTATTTTTTTCTAAATAATCAACAATAGTAGTTGAGTCTATTGGTATATTTTTGGTTGTAAGTTCTTTTATAGCATTAAATACTTTTCTATTTTGATCGCTATAAAACATATCAGCAGTTACTTCTTCACACACTTTATCAAGTGCAGTTTGTGAAAGAAAAGCACAACCTAAAACAGCTATTTCTGCCTCTAAATTTTGTGGTTCTTTAGTTACTGCGGCCATATCTACTCCTGTTTTTTAAGTAAAACAGGTAAAGAGCATATAACTTTTTTATGTAGTACTATTTCGACATTGTGAACACCTAAAGTATTAATTTCACTGTTAACTTTAATATTCTTTTTATCGATATTAAAACCTTTTTCTTTTAGTATGTCACTAATTTGTTTAGTAGAAACACTACCAAAAACCTTATCTTCTTTTCCAGTTTTAACTTTTATTTCTAGATTTAACTTAAGCAACTTTTTCTCTATTTCTTTTGCTTCATTTATTTTTTCATTTTCTTCTTTCTCTCTTTTAGAAATATCATTTTTTAATACTTCAAAGCTTTTATCAGTATAAGCTACAGCATATTTGTTAGAAATTAAAAACTTCGCATAGCCATCTTTAACATCTTTAATTTCGTCCTTTTTTCCTTGACCTTTAACATCTGTCAAAAATATAACTTTCATTTTTACCTCCCAAAACTTTGCTTAAATATTATAACATACTTTTTATTAAATTCAAAATTCACCTTTAAGAACACTTTTACAAAGTAATTATAAAAAAAACTATTTAAGAATTTCCTTAAACAGTTTATTATTTTTTAT
>JAFQIC010000033.1 GCA_017397745.1 Bacilli bacterium | reverse complement strand
CAAGTGATATAAGAACAACAGTAGAAAATTGGTATAGAGATAATATATGGAAAAATGGACAAAATACAAAAGTAACAAATCTAATCGCAGACACACCATATTGTAATGATATGAGCGAAAGAGCAGATGGATCAAGTGTATTATTTGGAGCATATGATAGACTTGATTACGGAGGAATAAATGCCTATAATCCACAATTTAAATGTGCCGATTCTTATAAATATACGGTGGCAAATGGTTCTTTAAATTATCCAATAGCACTACTAACCGCAGATGAAGTAGCATATGCAGGAGGAGTGAGTGGTCAATCAAATTATAGTTATTATTTAAACACAGGAGAGATATATTGGACAATGTCGCCGTCTCACCTCTTTGGCTTGAATGTGCGTTTCTTCTTAGTGTATTCGGTTGGGGGCTTCGTCGCCGACAGTGTGGACACTGCTCTTGCTGCGATGCCTGCCGTTTCCTTAAAGCCTGAAGCTACAGTAAAACGAGGAACGGGAGCATATAATGATCCGTTCGTAATAAATACCGATTAAAACACTTTTGTGTTTTTTTTCTTTGTAAAATATTATATAATAAGTGTGATGTATATATGGAAAAAGTTAATTATGATAAAAAATTTTATGATATAGTTTCTAATTTAAGTAATAAACCTAATTTACTACTTCATGCTTGTTGTGGACCATGTAGTAGTTATGTTTTAGAACTTTTAGTTAAGTATTTTGATATAACAGTTTTATTTTATAATCCTAATATTTATCCTGAAGAAGAATATATTAAAAGAAAGAATGAACTTTTAAAATTACTTGGTTTTTATAAAGAAGTTTCTATAATTGATATTGATTATATAAGTGATGAATTTTATAAAGTTATAAATGGTTTAGAAAATGAACATGAAGGTGGAAGTAGATGTAGTAAATGTTTTATGTTAAGGCTTCAAAAAACACGTGATTTAGCTTTAAAATATAACTTTGAGTACTTTGGTACTACTTTAACTGTTTCGCCTCATAAAAACTCTCAAATAATTAATGAAATAGGTTCTATTTTAGAAAGTGATAATCTTAAATTTTTATATTCTGATTTTAAAAAGAATGATGGGTATAAGAAATCTATAGAAAATTCTAAAAAATATGATTTATATAGGCAGGATTATTGTGGTTGTGAGTTTTCTAAAAAAGAAAGAGAATTAAAAATAAAGGAGTAAAAAAATATGGAAGTAAAAATACCAAATCATGTTGCGATAATACTTGATGGAAATGGAAGATGGGCAACTGAAAAAGGAAAAAAAAGAAAAGAAGGGCATTACGCAGGATATAAAAATTTAAAGAAGTTATCTATTTATGCTTTAAAAAAAGGTATTAAGTATTTAAGTGTTTATGCTTTTTCTACTGAAAATTTTAATAGAAGTGAAGAAGAAGTAAATTATTTAATGGATTTATTTATATCATGTTTTAAAAAAGATACAAATTTTTTCAATAAAAGAAATGTAAAAGTAGTATTTTCTGGAAGAAAAAAACCTCTTAGAAAAGATATTCTTGATGCGATGAAAGAGATAAGTGCTACTACTAAAAATAATACTGGAGGAGTATTTAATATTTGTTTAAATTATGGTGGTCAAGCTGAAATAGTAGATGCTAGTAAGAATATAGTAAAAGATGTTAAAAATGGAAAACTTGATTTAAATACACTTGATGAAAAAACATTTTATAAATACCTCTATAATAATCTTCCTCCAATAGATTTTATGATAAGAACTAGTGGAGAGTTAAGAATAAGTAATTTTATGCTTTATGAACTTTCTTATGCAGAATTATATTTTCCAGAAACTTATTTTCCTGATTTTAATGAAAAAGAATTTGATAAAGCTTTAATTGAATATACTAAAAGAGATAGAAGATTTGGTAAAATAAAAAACGCAAAATAGCGTTTTTTTAAATACTCATTATCATAACTACTAAAGTTGATAAAAATCCTACGCACATTAGAATTAAAGCACTCCATGTAGTTATTATTTTTAATTTTTTCTTTGTTTTCTTTTTCATATTTACCTCGTAAAAATATTATATAATAAAATGAATATTTTTTAAATAGCAAAATATAATTAAATATGAAAAAAATAATAGATAAAAAAATATTTTTAGTAATTGCTATAACAAGTGTAATAGGATTAATTTTTGGTATTATGTTTCTTTTTCTTTTAGATAAAGTGGACAAGCTTTTAATAAAAACAGAACTAATTGATTTTATAGATTTAATAAAAAGTAGTGAATATAATATAAAAGAATCTATAATTAATACATCTATTGATAATATTTTTCATTTTATATTAATATTTATTTTTTCTACTATTTTTATATTATCTCCATGTACTCTTTTTATTAGTTTTTATAATTTATTTACAGTAGGCTTTTTAATTAGTTCAATGTTTTATACTTTTAAATTAAAAGGTATTTTATATATATTTTATCTTCTTTTTCCCTTTAAATTATTAAATATAATAGTTTCTTTAATTTTTATAATGTATTCTTTAAAATATTCAAAAAAAATATATTTATTTTTTAAAACAAATGAAAAAATAAATATAAAAGAATATACTAAAAGATATAGTTTATTATTTTTAATATTTGTTATTTCTTCAATTATTTTAAGTATTTTAGAAATTTATACAAGTATATTTTTGATTAAATTATAAAAAAATGGTATTATATTATTGGTGAAAAAAATGAAAGTTGTAGTTGGAATGAGTGGAGGAGTAGATAGCGCAGTAGCAGCATATCTTTTAAAGAAACAAGGATATGAAGTAGTTGGTCTATTTATGAAAAATTGGGATAGTAATATTAATAATGATATAGAAGGTATTACAGATGATATTTGTCCTCAAGAAAAAGATTATATTGATGCTAAAAAGGTATGTGATGAACTTTCAATTCCTCTTTATAGGGTTGATTTTATAAAAGAATACTGGGATAGTGTATTTACTTATTTTTTAGAAGAATTAAAAAAAGGAAGAACACCTAATCCAGACATTATGTGTAATAAATACATAAAATTTGATAAGTTCATAGAAGAAGCAAGAAAACTAGGTGCTGATAAAATAGCTACTGGACACTATGCTAGAATGATTGATGGAAAACTTTATAAAGGGGTAGATTATAATAAAGATCAAACCTATTT
This sequence comes from Bacilli bacterium, assembly GCA_017397745.1. Classification (GTDB taxonomy): domain Bacteria; phylum Bacillota_I; class Bacilli_A; order RF39; family UBA660; genus RGIG1840. Next base: position 2,469 of record JAFQIC010000033.1, on the reverse strand, counting down.
TTTAAGTCAAGTTACTAAAGAACAATTTAAAGATATATTATTTCCTGTGGGGGACTATACTAAAGAAGAAATAAGAAATATAGCAAAAGAAAATGATATTCCAGTATTTGATAAAAAAGATTCAACAGGTATATGTTTTATAGGTGAAAGAAATTACCAAAGATTTGTACAAAACTATTTAAAAGGTCAAGAAGGGGATATCATAGATATAAGTACAAATGAAGTAATAGGAAAACATCATGGACTTATGAATTATACTATTGGTCAAAGGAAAAATGTTGGGATAAGTGGAAACACAGAAAGACATTATGTTGTTGGAAAAAATGTAAAAAAAAATATATTATATGTTGCTTTTAAGGATGATAACGAATATCTTTATAGTGATGAAGCAATAATAGAAAACTTCAATTTTATAAGTGATAAAAGACCAATTAAATGTGCGGCAAAATTTAGATATAGACAAAAAGATAATGATGTAGAAGTAGAATATTTAAAAAATAATGAAATTATAGTAAAATATACAAACGTTTCTTCAGTTACTCCTGGACAAGCATGCGTTTTATATTTAGGTGATGAATGTATTGGCGGAGGATTTATTAAAGAAGTAAGAAAAAATAATGAAAAACTTTGGTATTTATAAAAAGAGATGTTTTAGTTGGAAAATAAGAGAAAGGAATTTTTATCGAAATTAGTAAGAGGAAATTTTAAAAAAAACTAGACTTTTTACTGTATTTATTGTATATTACTTTTACATAAGTAATTATGTTGTGCATTTTTGCATATAATATTAATGCTACTTAGTAGCATTAAAAAAGCTAGTGATTCCCACTATAAGAGGAACTTAAAAAAGAAGCAATTCCGGCTTTGACAGGAACTAAAAAAAGCGGCGATTCCGGCCATAACAGTGAACTTAAAAAAGAAACTAGAGAGCATACTCTAGTTTTATTTTAAAAATTTTAAAATATATTTTTATACATTTTCACTTGACATTAATGTGTAAAGTGTTATACAATTATAATGTAATAGATAGGAGAGAGTAAAAGAATGAATTATTTAAATGAATTATTACAAGAACTTGGGATTTCTAAAGTAAAACTTGCAAAATATTTAGGAGTTTCAAGACAAATGATATATAATTATTTAGAACTAGAAAGTTTAAATAAATGGCCAAAAGAAAAGAAAGTTTTGTTATTTAAATTATTAGACATTGAAAACGGAGATGATAATACACTAAAAAATATAAAAGCAAATGCAGAATATATTGAAGGTGTTGAAACAAGATTAAATCAAAATATAAAGTCTGATAATTATGCAAGTGACCACTATTTTGATATGAAGCACTTATCAAAAGAAGAGCAAACTTTATTAAATGATTTAATATTTTTAATAAAAGAAAAATTTAGTGATGATAAGAAAAAAGATACATATTATTCTTTTTTATATCTTTATCATACTCTTCAGTCTCTTGATAATATTTCAGAGATTAAATATTTATTTGCTTATTTATCTAAAAAAACTGGTTTTACTGATCCACTAGAATTTAAATTTAATGAAACAGCACAATTTATGCTTGAAAGTATAATATATACTGCGTTTAATTTATATAATAATGGAGGCGCTACAAAAAGTAAGCTAATAGAATCACATAATAGATTCGTAGAAGAAATTAAAAATAAAAAAGAGGAACAACTTAGTAGAACACAGCAACTAAATACTATTAAAGTTCAAGCTTTAAAAGAATTAGGATTTACTGAAATAACTGCAGATAATGCTACTGAAGTATTTAATAAAATAGCTGAAATTCAATCTAGAGGTGTATAAAATGGATTACAAAAGAGAGAAGAGGAGAAATCTTCTTGCTTTTTTAGTTTTACTATCTTTAATAATTCCAACCTTGCTTTTGATACTTAAATTAGTGATAATAAGAGAATATGATAGTAATACTGTCTTAATGCTTGTTCAATGTCTTTTAGGGATAATTGCATTTTTTATACCTAATATCATTTATCATAAATTAAAGTTAGAGTTACCACCTTTAATATATGTATCATATATTGTATTCTTATGGTCTTCTATTTTTTTAGGAGAAGTGAGAAATTTTTATTACAGATATGAAAATTGGGATAATATACTTCATTTTTTTAGTGGTATGATGCTTGGTTCACTTGGATTTAGTATTATTACTCTTTTAAATAAGAATTTAAAAACAATAAATTTGTCTCCAGTATTTGTAATGCTTTTCTCAATTTCATTTGCTGTTTCAATTGGAGTAGTGTGGGAAATATATGAATTTACCTTTGATGGAATATTAAATTTAAATATGCAAAAATTTGCATTAGAAGATGGTACGTTATTAATTGGTAGAAATGCCCTTGAAGATACTATGAAAGATTTAATAATAGACTTTTGTGGTGCAGGGCTTATGTCCGTATTAGGATATTTAACTTTAAAAAAGAATAAAAAATGGTT
>JAFQIC010000032.1 GCA_017397745.1 Bacilli bacterium | reverse complement strand
TTTTTATTTGATATAATTTACTATAGAATAAAAGTAGGTGTCAAATGTGAACATAATTGATAAATATTTATTAAATAAAAGAAAAAAATTAGTTAATTATTCAAAAAAATTAAGTGAATTTATAACAACAGATGGATTAGTGCTTTTAAAAAATAAAACTGAATTAAATAAATTTTTGAATATTATAATTGAAAAGTATATTAATGATTTTTACCTTAGCGAAGAAGAATCATATATTTTAGTAGGTGATTTTTTTAACTATGATACTAAAGGAAACAAAGAAATTAATCAAATATTATACTTAATATATAATTATTTTAATTCTATTGATAAAGATAATTTAATCTATGAAAAAGACATATATTATGCGTCAGTAATTTGTTCATTATCTATTAATATAAATAATTTATTTAATGGTAATAAAAAAAGTAAAGATTATGCAAAAACTATAAATAAATTAATAAGTGAAATAAGTAAAAATAAAGTTTTAAAAATAAGAAAAAATAAAAATCAAAAAGCAAAAGAATTAGTTAAAATCATTAAAGAGTCTGTTGAAGATGAAAGAAAATTTTTTAGTTATTTCGAAATGCCAGAAATATTTAATAAATTTAGAAAAGTAAAAACATTAGAAAATAGTTATTTTGTAAAATATAGATTTGTAATAGATACAGATAAATTTAAAAGAGATTATGTCGAAAAAATCTTTAAAAGAGAAAAAATAAATGATTTATATCTTCTTATATCTTATGAATTGTTATTAATAACAATGCTTAAAATTAAGAATTTAGGAGATAAAAATACTTCATTTATAGTTCCTATAACTAAAGGACTATGTAATAATGAAACTGATGTAAATAAGTTAAATAAAATATTCAATAAAACAGAAATAAAAAATAAAGTTAAATTTTTAATAGATTCTCAAATGATAACAAATGAGCCAAGAGCTTTAGGTAAGTTAATAAGTAGCGGATTTAAAGTTTGTATAATGACTGAAGCATCAGATATGAGTATAAATTCTGTTGAGATAATAAAAGAAAATGAAAATTATTATTTATATAACAATAAAAATTTACTAAAAGAAGAAGAATTATTAGAAAGAATTAAAAAGGAGGAAATTAGTAAATGAATACAGTAGGAAAGTTTTTTTTAGAATTTTTAGATCCGTTTTTTGGAGGACTATGGTCTATATTTGAATCAATATTTAAGGGAATATTAGAAATGTTTAATATTGTTAATTACTTTGATATTGTTAACAAATATGCGGATGCTTTAGGTGGATTTGGATGGTTTATAGTATTTTTAACAATATTATTTTTAGTTGTTTTTGTAGCATTTTTAGTATTCTTAATAATAAAAGGCATAAAAAGATATATTAAATATAGAAAAGAATTATTAAAACAAGAAAATCTATTTGATGAAATTGAAGACTTAAATGGTGAAATAATAAAACTAAAACTTGAAAATGAAAAATTTATGGAAATGATGGATCCCGAAACTGGAGATGTAGAATATGATGAAGATGGAAATATAACTAATAAACTTAAAGAAGGTGAAAGCCGTTTCTATAAACTTACTGAAATTGACGAAAAAATGCAATCATATCAAGAACCAGCATTTAATAATACAGTAACTCTTAACCAATTTTGTGAAGCATTTAAAAACTTTTCTGCTTCTAAGTTAGGATTATATTATAACGATAAAATAATAAGATTATTTATATCTTCCTTTGCAGCTTCAAGACTTATCATACTTGAAGGTATATCTGGTACAGGTAAAACATCGCTTGCATATGCATTTGGAAACATGGTAAAAAACGAAGCGGTTATAGCGTCAGTACAACCGTCTTGGAGAGATAGTTCAGAATTATTTGGATATTTCAACGAATTTACAAAAAGATTTAATGAAACAGAAGTTTTAGCAAAAATATATGAAGCAGGATACAATAATGAAATATATGTAACATTATTAGATGAAATGAACATTTCTCGTGTTGAATATTATTTTGCAGAAATGCTTTCTATTCTAGAACTTCCTATGAGAGATGAATGGATTATCGAATTAGTTCCAAATTTTTGGCCAAACGATCCAGTTAAACTTCAAGAAGGAAAACTTCATATACCAGGGAATATGTGGTATATAGGTACAATAAACAACGATGACTCAACATTTATGGTAACAGATAAAGTTTACGACAGAGCAATACCTATTGCAATTGATGAAAAATTCCCAAGATTTAATGCTCCTGATACAGAACCAATTCAAATAAGTTCTAATTACTTTGAACAATTATTTAAAAAAGCTCAAACAGAACTTCCAGTAACAGAAGAATCAAAACAAAAACTAGAATTAACAGATAAATATATTATAGAACATTTTAGAGTATCTTTTGGTAACCGTATTTTAAAACAAATTTATGAGTTTGTCCCAGTATATGTAGCATGTGGTGGAACTGAAGTTGAAGCGATAGATTACTTACTTGCTCATAAAGTTTTAAGAAAATTTGAACAACTTAATTTAGCATTAATTAGAGATGAAATTGATGGATTTATCAAATTCTTAGATGATACATATGGACAAGAAAACTTTGAAGAATGTAAAGCTATATTAAATAGACTTAAGAAAGCTGCTTAGGTGATTACTTATGGAAGAAAATACAGTATTAAAAAATATAAATTTAAAAGAAGCAGGAGAATTTATTACTAATACAGATTCAAGTGTAGTGCGTAATACAAAAGAAAAATCCACTTCTTTTGATACTACTTGGATAGAAAAATTTGAAGAAGTGCTTCCATATTTAGATAACATAATTAGAAACCCAAGAAGATTTATAGTACCAGAAGAAGAAGTAACAATTATTGAAAAAACTAAAAAAGTTACAGAAGAAAGTATAAAACATTTAGCAAAACATGCATCGCTTGTGCATGAAATAGATGAAGAAGGTTTTGTTAAACCATCAAAATTATTAAATGTTTATAAAGAAGAAACATATGATTTATATGAAAATAGATTTATGTATACATTAGTAAATAAGTTAAATAAATTCATAAATAATGTATATATGAACGATAGTTTTGAGTCTTCATCAAATTTAAAAAAACAGGTTAATTATAATGGAAGTACTAATTTTGATGGCGATAAAATAAAAATTAGTTTATTAATAGAATTAATAAATGAACAAAATAGTAGTGGTAATTATAAAAGTGTAGAAGAACTTATTGAAAGAATAAATAATATTAGAGATATTGTTGACGGCTTTATGAAAAGTGATTTTATTAAAAGTTTAACTAGAGCTGTTCCAGTAAAATCTCCTATAAGAAAAACTAATGTATTCTTAAAAGAGCAAAACTTTAAAAAAGCTCTTGAACTATGGGAGTTCTTAGAACAATTTGATAATTTAGATTTAACTACAACAACAGAAAGTAATAAAGAAGAAAGTAATAAAGAAGATAAAAATAATTTTGATTTCTTATATTATTTAGGTTATAATATAATTAATCCTAAAGAAAATGCACCAAGATTAGAAGATTTAGTTTCAAAAGAGGAATCTGTTTATAAATTCATTGAAAACTTTTTAATGGATTTTAATGGGACAGAAAAAGACTTTAAGAAATTAATGGGAAATCAATATAGAATAGTTATAAATAAAAGAAAAACAGAAGAAAAAGAAGTTTATAATGAATTTAGAAAAGTAATTCAAAAATTTGAAAGAAGAAAGAAAAAAGCATTAAAATAATTTGGAAGGAGCAAATATGGAGCACAAGAAAATAGAAAGACCGACAGAGGAAATAGTCGTACCTGAAATTAAGCTTCGTATCAAAAAAAGAGTAATACCTTTAAAAGAACTTAATGATTTAAAAGCAAAAGAACAATATGATTTAATAAAGAAAACTCTAGTTGAAATATATGAAGGTAAAATAGAAGTAGATAGAAAAATGGTACTAAAATGTGTAAGTCTTACATGTAGTAAAGAGGATATTAAAAATTACTTACCTTTTGGTCTAATTGTTGAAAAGAAAAAAGAAGACTTAATTTTTAGAACAGATAAGAAAAAAAATACAGTACTAATATTATTATTCCTAAATATACTTGCATTTGCAATGATAGCGGCTTCATATTCTGCGATAGATTTTTTAAGTAAAAAAGATTTAAATAAAGATATTGATGGAGATGGAATAGCCGATATTAATATTGATATTAATGAAGATGATAAACCTGAAATAAATATTGATACTAATGGCGATGATAAACCTGACATTAACATTGATTATAAAGGAAATTGGAATTCTGTATTTAATATAGACACAGATGAAGATAATCAGGCAGATTCTAATTTAGTTGTTACACTTGAAGAAGGTGAAGTTTGTAAAAAAGATCAAGTAAATTGTGATGTTAACGGTGATGGATGGCCAGATGTAAATTTAGATATAACTGGTGATGGAGTTGCTGATATGGATATAGATTCTGATGAAGATGGAACAATAGATTTAAATATTGATAATAATTCTGATGGTATATGCGATATAAATTGTGACACAACAGGAGACTGGAAATGTGATCATAGTTGTATAAGTATTGAAATTGTTGAACAAAAACCAGGTAATTCTACAGGGTCATCATCAGTAACTGGTAATCCGGGTGTCGGCATTACTATGGCTACTACACTAAAAGTAATATTCACAGATAGCACGGAATTAGTTGCAAAAGATATATATCCAGACGATCAACCAGGTGTAAGTACACCAATACCAGATAAAGTATTTACTATTGAAAATCAAACAGGAGCTACACAATATTATAATCTTAGTTGGGTAGTTGGAAGTAATACATTTGTGACAGATAATTTTATGTTTAAAGTTGAGTCTACAAATGGTGGCGGAACATTAGATTGGACAACTTATCCTAAAAATGATCATATATTCTTAGGTAGTGTTTCTATTGCACCACATGTTACACAAACTTATGTAATTTCTTCAAAATTAAGAGGTATAAATGCCCCTCAAAATGAAGATCAAGGTAAAGAATTTATAGGTAAAATTCATGTGGATTTAGTAAATCAATAAAATTAATGTTGACCTAATTCAAAAAAAAATGTATAATACCGTATGAAGTTATTTCTATAACTATATAATTAGTTATGGCGAGGAGGAAAAAAATGAAAAAAGGAATACATCCAGAAATAAAAGAATGCAAAGTTACTTGTGCATGTGGAAATACTTTTAATACAAAATCTAATAAATCAGAAATACAATTAGAAACATGTAATAAATGTCATTCATTCTATACTGGAAAATTTAAAACTGCTAAAACAGGAAACGTACAAAAATTCAAAGACAAATATGGAATTGAATAAAATAAATAAGTCTGAAAAAGACTTTTTTTAAGTAATTTAAAACGAACGTTTGTTCTCTTGTGGGGGGGGTATTTTATTATATAATAAAAGCATGAAAGTAGGAAAAGATATGAAAAAGATAATAAAAGTAATATCAATAAGTACTTTAATGCTTTTATTTTTTGCATTAAATATGATAGTTGATAAAAAAGAAGAAAAAGAAATAAACTATAAAGGACT
>JAFQIC010000031.1 GCA_017397745.1 Bacilli bacterium | reverse complement strand
TTAGATAATTCCTCTGTTATAATTCCTTTACCGGGACCTATTTCGATAACTGTATCATCATCATTAAGATTAGTCTTATCAAGCAACTCCGAAACAAGTTTTTTGCTATGCAAAAAGTTTTGTGAATGTTCTATTCTCATAAATACCTCCTTTACAAATTACTATTTGTGTATCACTTTTATAATCTAATTATACTACTTTTTAAGGCATTTTAATAGTGTTTAAGAGCAAAAAAAGAGAACTACTTATAAAGTAATTCATCACTTATAAAACATCCTCTTAAAAACTATAATTCAAAGTCATCTCGACCTTTATCTTTATGTTTATCATTTTCTTTATTCCAAACATAATCATCTTTAATTGATTCAATAGTTTCATCACTAAATATTCCGTGTTCGTACATATCTTTAGATACTTTCCAATAATCCTCTCGTTCCTTTTCTTTACCAAACATCTTATTTTTAATGAATTTTACTAATCTTCTAAATAGATTTTTGAAATAATCGACCATTTCTTGTAGGTGTTTATTATCATTTTTTAACTCTTTAATCTCTTTGTTTTTATTATCAATATTTTTAGATAAAGTATCAACTTTAAGAGTTAATGCTTTATTATTTTCAGTCAGTATTTTAATCTTTTCTCTATTTTCTTGTAATTCAGTATCAACATTATTTAAGGTTACTGATAACATTTCAGTCTTTTTAAAATCTTTGTTAGTATCCTGAACTTTATCAACATAGTCTATAATCTTATTTCTATCACTCTCTGAAATAGTGTAGGTATTTTTAACTATTGGTGCTTTTTTTAGATTATTGATAGTATCTTTAATATCATTTGTAGTTTTATCAAGTTCACTAGATTTTTTACTCGCAATTTCTAATGCTTCTTTGTTCTTATTAAGTTCTTCTTTCATTGCTTGGTAGTTAGTCATATCTTTAACATTTATGTCTTTATTTCTGCCTTTTTCTTTCTTCTTTAAGATATTATTAAGACCATATTCTTTATTAAAACTTGCAATACACAATGTTCTCATTTTATCTTGAATAGTACGTAAACTATCTCTAGTGAAAACATCGCCTTTACCAACTTGTTTAGACATACCATTTTTGCTTTTATATTTTATTGGTACACCTACAACATGAAGATGTGGACTTGTTTCATCATAATGAATAATTGCACTTGCTATTTTAAAATCAGGAACTAACTCTTGTAAATCATTAAGTTGTTCTTTAAAGACATTAGTCATTTTATGTTTAAATTTATCATCTTTAGTGTCCCAGTATTTTTTATCTCCAAGTTCTATAATAATCTCACAAGCAAGATCGTTTTTAGTATTATCACTTATCTTTTTAAAGTAATCAGTAATCTTTCTATCATTTCTACCTTTATTTTCTTGCTCTTTGTTATATTCAAGTCTTGCTTCTTCAAATTCTTCTAAATAGAGATTTTTAACATCTTCATAAAGAGAAGTAGTACCTTTGATTATTTCTATCAATTCGCTATTGTTATCATACTTACGATAGTTATGTTTATCTACTCTTGATAATTGCTTTGCATTTTGGATAGCATTATTAGATAGAGAGGTAGAACCAGAAGTATTGTTCTTTGCCATATTTTTTGATGATGGCTTTCTATTTTTATCACTACTTAAATGTAGTGAGTAAGACAATTCGCTCATAAACTATCAACCCCCTTATTTATCATTAAAATATTTTCTTGCATCTTCTAAAGTAGGGAAGAACTCTTGATTCATCATTGCATTAGAATTTGGTTCAATATAGGTACAAACGATATAGTGATTAAAACAATTATCAGCATAGATTAAATACAAGTTTTCTTTCTCATCAATTAGATGGCATTTACCATATTTTAAATTATAAAATTCTCGTTTATATTCAAAGTCCATATATAAAATCACACTCCTTATTTTAAACTTATTTTGGCTTTGTCAAAATGTTTAACCCCCTAGGTATTTTGACGTACCATCAAAATTACCTCGTGGGCTAGGGCTTCCCTAGAACCCTTTTGACTTATTCCATAATGTTTTAAAGCTAACGCAATAAAACAAAATTACATAAGTCTTGGTAACAAACTATCGCCACTTTCATTGAACTTCGTTCAACAAAACGTGCCACGTTTGTTATAACTTTTTTCATTAAAAAGTTAGCAAAAAATCTTTTATGATAGATAAGTCTAAAACAAGAAAAGTAAACTTTTTTGTTTTAAACTTGCTCCATTATTTATTTAATTATTTCTAGTCAAGGGTTTCACGAGTAAATAAATTTACCCTTGACTAGAAGTATCATTTTTCATTGTTTCCATATTTACTGGTTTAACACCTATTTCTATTGGTATTGGTTCTTTCATATAGATAACACTATCATTGGTTTCATCAGGTATATAGTTAAATGCAGAATTTATATCTTGCATTTGAAATTCATCTTTACCACGAATATAGATAATTCCATACTTATACTCTTTCATTTTTATATCAGGGTCTATCTTGCAATAATCTTCAAGTGGGAATACTCTTATTATTGCTCGGTCATCTCTTATAAAGTTAAAATAGAAAACTCTATCTTCTACAAAATACGTTGCTTCTTCATAACCGACATCATAGTATTGCCTTAATCTCATTATGTGTTTACCAACTTCTTCTTCAGGTAGATAATTACTGAATCGGAGTTCACCAACTAAATTACCAAATAAAGCAGGGGTTTTAACATCAATATAACCTTTATCAAATAACTCATTACAAGGTTTGCAAATACTTTCTCTAAATAGTATTTCATCAACGTATATTAGACTATTCCTTTGTTTTAATTTTATCTCATCTACATATCTCATAATTAAATCAGATTTTTCTTCTCTAGTATAGTCTTTCCAAGTTTTAGTTCTTTTCTTATATTCATCTTTTAACTTAACTCGGTTAATATAATCAATATCTCGTTTTAAAAGTATATCTTGTGGAGTAAAGTTAAGTTCTTCACAACTATTGGTATCAGTTAGTTCATCATTTAATTTTGTGATAGCATCTTCAACAATTTTCTTTTCTTCATTATAAACTTTTAAATCAAATGCACCCTCAATATATGCTTTTCTAATACGTTCTAGTTTATCATTTTGTTTTGAAAGTTCCTTTTCTAATTGTTCTCTAGGTTCATCAAATTTTTGTTTAATCATTGGTAGGAAGAATTGATTAACAACACTATCATATTCTACTAACTCCTGTACGAAATTATCAAAATATTCATTTATAACATTTTCTTTTAAATTAACTTTGCAGTCAGTACAATAGTAGTAATAGTAAACATTACCATTTTTCTTTTTTGTGGCTTTTCCACCCATTAAGCGACCACATTTAGGACAAGTTAGTTTCTGTAAATATAGATAAGTTAAAGTTCTTTGATAACTACGTGAGTTCTTTTTCTTTTGCACTTGGCATTCTTCCCATAATTCTTTAGATACAATAGGTTCTACAACATCAAAGTAATAAGTAGGATGCTTTGTTCTTTTACCATGAACGAAATCACCTTTATATATTTCGTTTTCAAGTATTGCAGTGATAGAAGAATCTCGCCAGTTGTTCTTACCTAATACCTTTTCTTCATTTAGTAAATTAGATATAGTTTGATAAGAATTACCCTCATAATATAGATTAAATATTCTTTTTACAATATCTTTAGTAGAGTAGTCAATTACTAACTTCTTATCTTCGTGTTTATAACCTAGTGGTGCTTGACTTGGAATATGTCCTTGCTTAATCGCACCTGCTAAACCTATCTTTGTTCTCTCACTTGTTCTTTCTATTTCATTTTGACTAACACTCATTAAAAGTCTTGAAATCATCTTACCATTAGCATTAGTAGTATTTATTTCATCATTAGCACAGTCTAGGTAAGCATCATTTTCTTCTAAAAATGTCATTAACTTTTCCCAGTCAAAGATACTTCTAGTTATTCTATCTAGTTTTAAAGCAACTATGGTGTTGATTTTCTTACTTTTAATATCTTCTTTAAGTCTTTCAAATTCAGGTCTTAAATTGCCTGTTTTAGCACTTATACCAGCATCTTCGTAATAATCTACTATCTCATAATCTTTAAACTTACAAAATTGTTCTAGTCGTTCTTTTTGCTCTGGTAAACTAAAACCCTCACGTGCTTGATCTTCCGTGCTTACTCTCAAATATAGTCCACATAATTTCTTTTCTTCGTTCATAGTTATTCCACATCCTTTCTAAAAAAATAAGAGATAAAAGCCCATAGATACATCTACTACCTTTATCTCTTTAACTTATGTTTTTAAATTGTGTACTTCCAAATCATAACCCCATTAAAAAGATTTGGTATGTAAATTCCCCTTGTTTTCGCTTTATATGATAAGGTTTTAAAGAGAAAAAGTCAATATCATTTGCAAAACTCATTAGTGTTTAAGCCATATTCTTTATGTAATCTTCAAGTTCTACTAATTTAATCTTTTTACTTAAATTACCTACATAAATATCAGTAGAATAGTTAAATGCTAGAAAAGTAGTATTGTTTATAATGATTTTATGTGGTTCTAGGTAGTTCAAGTTAGTATTGTTTATTCGTTTGATACTACCATTGATAATCTTTGGTGTAGTATGGCAAAACTCACAAATAAACTCAATACGTTGTTTAAGATTACTTTCCATTTCTAACTCTTGTGTAGTAAACTTTATCATAAAAATCACATCCTTTCCTTATTAATTCTTTTGTAAACACAAAAAAATCAACCCGAACGGATTGATATGTATCTCAAGTTCAAACTATAAAAGTTCGAACAGAAACGTCACTGGAGCAGGTGATGGGAATCGAACCCACGTTAGCAGCTTGGAAGGCTGAAGTTCTACCATTAAACTACACCTGCATTTCGTAATAATAATTCTACTAATATTTTATTCAAATGTCAAGTTGAAAATGAAAAAAAATTATGTTAGAATTACATTAGGAGAATAACTTATGGATAAAAAAGATAAAAATCAAAAAAGAGTAGTACCCTTTAAAAATTATATTATACTTGTTTTTATAGCATTTTTAACAGTAGTAATAACACTTTATATTAATGAATGGATAACACTTTATAATCAAAATAAAATCGCAAAAAGTCCTTTAACTAATAGGGTAAATGAACTTAATTTTTCTGAAATACCAATGACATTAAGTGAAACAAATGAAGCAATATTTTATTTTTCATATGTTAATGATCAAGACATTTATAATAAAGAGAAAAAGATACTTAGGATGTTAGAAAAAAATGAAAAAATTGATTATATGATTTATGTTAATATTAGTGAATTTATGAATAATAATGAATACATTGCTAAAATAAAAAATTTATTTCCTGAGTTATCAAATGAAATAAATAGTGCCCCACTTTTAGTTTATGTGAAAAATGGAAAAGCAGTTACAGTTATGAATTCAAATGGTAGAAATATAGATGATTCTGATTTAAAACAAATTATTGAGACTTACGAAATAGATTAAACGGTGCACATAATGAAAAAAATATTTTTTTTGCTAATATTATTATTTCCTTGCTTTGTAAATGCTTCTTGTGATTATGAAACTGAAAAAAATATGACTTCTTTATCACTATATGTTGATTATTCATATGAATTTAACGAAGGTACTGAGTTATTTGATTTATACTTATATAATCTTCAAAATATATTTTCTGTTGAATACGATTCTAATTTTTATGTTCCAGAAGATAACGAAGTAGTTATAAGTAATATTGAACCAGGAAGTAATATAACTTTAAGTGTTTTTGGTTCTGTGAGTTCTTTATGTTCAGGAAAAAACTTTAGAACTATATACTTATCAATTCCATTTATAAATCCTTATTATGAATCGAAAGAGTGTGAAGATTATAAAAAATTGTCTGTGTGTTATAGTAGATTTTTAAATTTTGATTTATCTTATACAACTTTTAAAAATGCATTAAAAAGAGAAGAGGTAAAAGATGAAGAAATTAATGATGAACATATTTTATTAAATGGTATTATTAATTTCTTTAAAAAATATTATATTAAAATTATATTATTAATAGTTACATCTATAATAACATTTATTGTTTTTAAAAATAAATTTAGAAAATCTAAGTATGGTTTTTAACTATACTTTATTTTTTTTGTGTGTTATAATTTATTATATAATAAGGCGGTGAAAAATGAGAAAGATAATTGTTTTTATTTTATTTTTATTCATTTTTAATATAAATATAAAAGCAGCGTGTAATAATAAAGAGTTATTAGATAATGCTGATAAAGTGAATATAACTGTTTTACCACAAACTTCTGAAGAAAAAGATTATTATTTTTTAATAAGGGTAGAAAATATAAAAGAAAATATGGCTTTGGTAATTAGTGATAATGATACAAATGAAAGTAAAACTTATAGATATAGTGATACAAATGAGGGAACTTTAGAACTTATAAATAATTATATATTTGCTAAGGTAACCTATACAGTTAAAGTTTATTCAGTAGACAGTTCATGCCAAAATATGCTTTTGAAAACACTTAAATCATCAACTATAAAATTTAATGATTATTCAAAATATGATGCTTGTGATGGATATGAAGAATTTGAACTTTGTAAACCATTTTATGATGGAAAACACGTTTCTAAAGAAGTTTTTAATAATGCGTTAGAAGAATATAAAAAAGAAAAAGAAACTACTTTTTTTGAAAAAGTAATAAAAATTATAAAAGAATATTATTTATATGTTTTATTTCCAATTGCCATAATAAGTGCTTGTTACTACACATATATAGGAGTGATAAAATGGAGAAAGAGAAAATGAAAAAATATTTGATTTTTATGTTTTTATTACTTTTTCCATTTGGTCTTTATGCTAAAAGTGAAGAAGTAAAAATTTGTAATGGTGGTGCGATAGGTTATGATAAAAACTATTTATATTCGGCTATAACTTCAGAAGAGTCTTTGCAAACAGGAATATGGCAAGGAACATTAATTACTCTTTATGATTTTTATGTAAATGAAACAAAAGATAGTGCTTATTGTATACACCCTGGTAAAAAAGCTGCAAATCCTGGGCATTGTAAAGATAATTATTATTTGCGTGATGATGCGTTTTTAACTGATGGATGTGAAAAAACAACTGATTCAGGAGATTGTGGTCTTGCAGGAATTTTAGCTTATGCCAATAGTGAAGAAAATAAAGGAAAATATGATTATGTAGAAATCTTAACAGCCTTAAGGCTATGGAATGTTATATATGGTGAAGAAAAAGGAGAAGGATGGTGGGTAGCAGGAGAAACAAACCCTCAAAAATATAAAATATATACTACAACTGCGAATTATTTACTTGCAAATCCTTCGTTTAAAGGCCATGGATTTTGGAAACTTAATAAAGATGTTGTGCCTGATGTTTTGTTTGAACATGAACAACCTGCAGCAGAGTACGATCCGAATTATCAGCAAGTTGATGATGCGTTTGGACTTTTTAGATGGGCTGCAGCTGGTAATTTAATATATACACCGCAAGTTGAAGTTAATGATGATGAAAATATTTCTTTTGATAAAACAGGTAAGGCTAAAATAACAATAATAACTACTTTTAGTCCTCAAACTGAAATAATATCAGTGTCAATTAGTGATCCTGTAAAAGTTGATAGTGTTTCAAATGGGTATGCGTGTGAATCTGATAAATTTTGTTATGATATAAATATAAGTATTGGTTTAGATGAACTTAAAACATGTGATAGTTTAGATTTGGAACTTGAAATAAAATATAATGATCCAAATGATAAACTTTCACAAATAAAAAAATATGAAACAAATAACGATGAATATCAAACCTTTATTGTTTATAATGAAAGTGCAAAGGAAGGGGTGAAAACTCTTCCAGTAACAGTATTTTGTGAATATTGTGATTCGGCTACTTCTTGTTGTCCTGGAGACACATATGAAACAAATAAAAATTGTGGGAAATGTACTGACTTAACAATAAGTTATAACATTCCAAAAAATTGTCCTAATACTTCTAGTGATAATGTTGAAGGAACTATTGAAGATCCAAAACTATGTACACTTTTAAATAGTGCTAATTCTAAAAGTAAATATAAACTCGAAGATATCACTTATACATACAATGGTTCAATGAATAATTTGTGTTCTGTTTATTGTAGAGAAAAATTTATTTTTAGATTTATGGATAAAGAAGATGCTATAGCTGGAAGAACATTTAAGTATAGTGTAACAGGTAATCAACTTACTACTATTAATAAATATTTAACTGTTGTTATTGCTACTAGAGAATGTTCTACTAATGAAATAAAATATGAAAAGTGGAAAAGTCAATTTAAT
>JAFQIC010000030.1 GCA_017397745.1 Bacilli bacterium | reverse complement strand
TAGAAATAGAATATACAATAGATATAGAAAACTTAACAAATACCTTTGTAAATAATGAATTAGTATATATCTTAACAAGTACAAATGGAGGAGCAACAGCAACAAGAAAAGCACTACCAACTACATCAGGAACACTAGAGACAGCAACGATATCGCCAGGAGTAACCCAAACATATACAATGACAGTACTATTCAAAGAAACAGGAAGTAATCAAAACTCAAATATGGGAGCAATATTTGGAGGAGTACTACAAATCAATTCAAGAGGAGAGTATAGATATAATTCTAACACAGGTCCAACACTAACAGAAACAATGTTAGCAGCAGAAGAAGCCCAAAGTGATGCAAATATAGACTACTCATACACATCTAGTGGTCAAAAAAGTGATTTATGGCTTGAACCTGCTAATTCTAATAATAAAAATATCGAATCTAAATTTTTACTTGAAAAATCATCCGATAACTTTGTGGAATTAACAGGAACAGTTGTTAATCAAAACCAAGTAACAAATGGACTATATTACACTGAAGAGAATACAGAAGGAAATGAAAGAGTATATTTCTATAGAGGAGTTGTAGAAAATAATTATGTAGTATTTGGAAATTATTGCTGGAGGATAGTAAGAACGGTGGAAGACGGAAGTATAAGACTTAGATATGGCGGAGCTGCAATACAAAACGGAGAAACATACACATGTCCACAAACAGGAACAGCCGTGAATATAGCAACAGCCCAAGTATATAATGAATCTTGGGACAATAAAAGTTATGTAAACTATAAAACAAGTGATATAAGGACAACAATAGAAAATTGGTATAGAGATAATATAGCACCATATGTATCACTAACAAGTTTAATAGCTGATACTCCTTATTGCAATGATTTAACAGAAAGAATAGATGAAACAACTATATATTTCGGTGCATATGATAGACTTGATTCTTCTGGTACTAATGCATATAATCCGCAGTATAAATGTGCTAGTTCTGATTATGGATATACAGTAGCGAAAGGAGATTTAACATATCCAGTAGGACTTTTAACCGCAGATGAAGTATCGTATGCGGGAGGAACAACTACTACTGGAAATTCTAGTTATTATTTATACACAAATGAATGGTATTGGACAATGTCGCCGTATACTTTTTATGCTTCAGCTCAAGTGTATAGTCTAGATTCTTCTTCTGCACTTAATCGAGCTGCTATATCATATACGACTTCAGTAGTTCCTGTAATATCACTTAGGAATGAATCGTCTGTAAAAAGAGGAACGGGAGCATATAATGATCCGTATGTAATTATGACTGAATAAAAAAATACTTGAAAAATGGTATTTTTTTTTAATATTTGATACAATAATTAAGAGGAGATAAATATGTTTAAGGATGAACTTTCTTTAGTACCAACTAAAAGTGGTTGTTATAAAATGTATAATAGTAATAATGTAATTATATATGTAGGTAAGGCTAAGAATTTAAGGAATAGGCTTAAGAGTTATTTTACTGGTAGAACAGAAGGTAAAACTAAAAAACTTGTTAGTGAAATTGATCATTTTGAATATATTGTAACTTTTTCTGAACTTGAAGCATTTATTTTAGAACTTAATTTAATTAAAAAATATAATCCTAAATATAATATACTTCTTAAAGATGATAAAAGTTATCCTTATATAGCACTTACTAATGAAAAATATTCTCGTCTTCTAGTTAAAAGAGAACTTAATGCAAATAAGAAAAAAGAAAATTTATTTGGTCCTTATCCAAATACTTATGCTGCGAGAAGAATAGTAAGACTTTTAAATAGATTATATCCGCTTAGGAAATGTGAAAATCTTCCTAAAAAGCCTTGTCTTTACTATCATATAAATGAATGTCTTGGATATTGTATAAATAAAGAAGTAAACGATGAAAAAATAAAAGAAGAAGTTATATCAATATTAAATGGAAATAATGAAAGATTAATTGAAAAGATAAAAGAAAAGATAGAATTTAATTCAATGAATTTAAATTATGAAGGTGCACTTGAATTAAAAAAAGAACTTGATTATATGAATATTGTATTTGAAAGACAAAAAGTAGAACTTAAAAAAGGAATTAACGCAGATGTTATAAATTATTATTTTGATAAAGGTTATATTAGTATTGAAGTATTTTTTATAAGAAATGGAAAACTTGTAGGTAACACTAATAATATAATTCCACTTATAACTGAAATTAAAGATGAACTTGAATATTTTATAGTAGATTTTTATACCAAGAAAAATATAGTTCCTAAACATTTAATAGTGCCTTCTATAATTGATGAATCTTTACTTTTAGGAGTTTTGGAAACTAAAATAATAAAACCTATAAAAGGAGAAAAAAAGAAACTTTTAGATATGTGTGCTTTGAATGCTAAAATAGCTCTTGAAAATGATATTTTAATGGTGTTTAAGAAAGAAGAAAGAAGTTTTGAAGCAAATGATAAACTTAAAAAAATGCTTAATTTAGAAACATTAAATAGAATAGAGGCATTTGATAACTCAAATCTTTTTGGTTCATTTACTGTTTCTGGGCTTGTTGTTTTTGATAATGGAGTACCTAATAAAAAAGAATATAGAAAATATAAACTATCTTTTGAAAAAAATGATGATATAAAAGCAATGAGAGAAGTAATTTATAGAAGATATTTTAGACTTCTTAAAGAACATAGTATTATGCCAGACTTAATACTTGTTGATGGCTCTATTAACCAAATAAATGCATGTAAAAGTGTATTAAATGAACTTTCTTTAAATATAAAAGTATGCGGAATAAAAAAAGATAAACATCATACAATGGAAGCTTTAATCGATGGTGATAATTTAAGTGAAATAAAATTAGATAAAAAAGATAATGTTTTTCTATTACTTACAAGAATAGATGATGAAGTACATAGATTTACAATTAATTATCACAAAACACTTAGAAGTAAAAGTAATATATCCTCACTTTTAGATGAAATAGATGGTATAGGTGATAAAAGAAAAAAAGAATTAATAAAGAAATATGGTTCTTTAAAAAAACTAAAAGACTTACCTCTTTCTGAACTTGAAAAAGATTTACCTAAAAAAATTGCTGAAAATTTATATATTTTTTTGCAAAACTATGATAAATAATATATAATTGATATATGAAGAAAGTAAAAGAAATTAATATTATAAATCCGGAGTTTATATATGTGCCTTATGAAAAAGGTACTGAAAAGAAAAATGATTCTAAAGTATATTTAGAAGAAATATTAGGAATGAGAAAAGATAAGTACGTTTATTCAACTGTTTCCGGACTATATGTAAGTAACTGTGAAGTTTATACATCTTTAGGCAGTACTAATGCAAAGATAATAGAAAATGATTTTATGGATAAAAGAAAAGAACATTTTTCTTCTAAAAAATCATTATATGCTTTAAAAAAAGAAGAAATAATTAGTTCTCTATCCAAGTATAATATAACTATACCTAAAAATTTAAATGTAAACATTTATTATAAGAAAAATTATTCATCAGAGTCTTTACTGTTTGAAGAAAAAGCAGAAGAATTATTAGAACTTTTAGATGTTATTAATACTACTTTAAAGAGTGAAGTTAATATTTTTGTAAATAGTTCTGATCAAAAAGCGTTAGAATTTTTAGATAAATATTCTAATTCTTATCCTAACATAAATATACTTTATGATAAAACTGTAAGTGAAAAAATAGAAGTTTTGGATTTAGTTAAGATATATCATATAATTAAAAGTAATAGATTAATTAATTATAAGTATGTAACTATATTAGGAAAAAATTTAGAATTAAATGTAAAAGTTAAACTTTATACTAAAGTTTTAGATTTAATAAATATTTTAAATTTAGAAGAATTTAAAAATATATCTATTATAGATATAAATGGTAAAAATTATTTTAGTGAAGAAGCAATAATAGATGAAAATGTAGTTGGAATTACTCTAAAATAATGAAAAATAAAATAGTACTTTACTTGATGTAAAGTTTTTTTATAAAAATATGATATAATACTTGCAAGTTTTTTGGAGGGATTAAAATGGGTGTTTTTGGTTTTAAAACAAAATTTTTAAGAAGTTTAGATATTACACTTGATAATTATTTGTTATTAGCAGAAATTTTAAATGATGGGGATGAAAAATTATATAATAACATTTTAAAAAAAATAGAAAAAGAAAGAAAAATACAAAAAGAAATATATGAAAGTGTGAATTATGGTGATGTTATTGATGAAGCTACTATAGAATTAAATTCTGTCTCTAATAGTAAAGGTTTAGTTTCATCTGAGTATATTGTGTTTTTTAATTTAATATTA
Organism: Bacilli bacterium; assembly: GCA_017397745.1. Classification (GTDB taxonomy): domain Bacteria; phylum Bacillota_I; class Bacilli_A; order RF39; family UBA660; genus RGIG1840. The sequence goes on along the minus strand of JAFQIC010000030.1, from coordinate 2,844 downwards.
AAAAGAGTTTCAAATATGTTTAAGTTTGATGAAAATTTAGAATCTGATGAAAAAGCATTTACTGATGATTATAATATAAATAAGTTAATTGCTTTAAAAGAAATGTACAATTTAGAAACAGATCCTTTATTAAAAAAGAGATATCTTGAATCATATTTTCTTTTTATATTTACTTTACCAGATTTAGAAGAAGAATTTTTAAGTAAAGATGGTAGAATTAATATACCAAGCATGAAGTTAAGAAGAGTTGTTAGAATAACTGAGGACGATGATATGATAGATGTAATAGATGCAACTTTTACAAAGTTAATGGATGCCGCTATTTCTCTTTTTAATGATTGTTTTGAGTTTACAACAGATCCATATTTATTTCATAATCAAAAAATGCTAGAATCTACTATAGCTTCACTATTAATGAATCTTAATAAAGAAGAAATTTTAGAATTTAAAGAAACATGTGAAGAATATTTTGAAGATTCTTCTAATGAATACGCAAGAAAAATATTGCTAGATATAATTAAACATAGATTAGATACATACGGTACTCAAAAAGTTATTAGAATATTTTAAATTTAATTTAAAAAATAAATTATTTGTTAATTTTAATAAAATGTGGTATAATATGCATATTTTATTAAGGAGGGGAAATGTGAATAGATTAATTGAATCATTTAATAATATGATTGATGCTTATTTAACTTTGATAGGCGCAGAAGAACGTAAAGATGATTATGATTATGATAGAGCACTTAATATAATAAGAAAAGAAAGAAAAAAAATTGATTTTCTTTCACAAAGACCAAATATTGAAGAAAGCAAAGAAGAAGCTATAGCGTATTATGCATTTTTATCTAAAATGGCATCAGGTAAGAATAATGAAGATGACTTATATAAAGCAATAATGAAAGTAGTAATAGACAGAATTAAAAGTATAAATTATGAAACTACAAAATTAACTTCAGTAATTATGAAAGACATTGATAAACAAGCATTAATTTATATAAAGAATAAAATTGAACAAGAACAAAATGAGGAATTAAAAGAATATTATAGAGAATTTTATTATCTTCTTATTTTAAACTCACCAACTTTAGAAAAAGAATTAATTGATAATCCAACATTACTAAATATTCCTAATTCTAATGTAAAAAGATATAAATTACAAAATCCAGAAAATGAAGAGAATATAAATTATTATATTTTAATTAATTTAGTGCAATCACTAAAACTATTAAGTCCATATATTTTTTCTTGTGATGACTATTTTGATATGATGGGTAAAGTTTACCTTGAATCTGCGATAAAAAGTTTGTTATCTTTTTTACCAAAAAAAATGGTGATAGAATTTAGATCTCTTTATGGTAGCCTTGCTAAGGGCGCTGATGATGTTTTAGATGATTTTGTGAGTACTTCTATAAAAGAAAGACTTACTGAGGATGGTCATCAAAAAGTTGTTTCTATAATTCCATAAAGTAATAAAATTATCTTGATATTTAAAATAAATAATTTTAAAATATAATAAAGAGGTGAATTAGTTGAAAAATATAGATCTTTTATTAAAAAAATTTAAATCTAAATATCCAAGTACTATAGCTTGGAGAATTGATAAACATGCAGAAGTAGTTAAAAATCATCTAAATAAAGGAGAAGAAGTATTATATGCTTTTGCTGCACAAAAAAACAAAGGTGTTACAGAAATATTTTTTTCCTGTGTAGTAGTTCTTACTAACAAAAGATTATTAATAGGTCATAAAAGAGTTGTACCAGGATATTTTCTTTACTCTATAACGCCAGAAATGTATAATGATTTAACAGTAAAAGCTGGACTTATTTGGGGAAATATTGTAATTGATACAGTAAAAGAAGTTATTGAACTATCAAATATATCTAAAAGTGCATTAGATGAAATAGAAACAAACGTAACGGAATTCATGATGAAAGAAAAGAAAAATAGTAATAAGTAGTATTTGTTAAAAGGGGGGGAGTTAAATGAATGCTGTATATGAATTAAAAAATGGAATGTATTTAGAATTATTTTTAGGTATTGATATTTTAAAAGGAAAACCCAATAGAAAAAAAATAAGTGCAATTGCGCTTGATAAAAGAAAAGGAAGAATACCTTTTGAAGAATTTGAACTTTCTTTAGAAAAAGATGAAAATGGATTTTATGTAATATATATAGGTGAAAAAATTTATTTAGATGAATTTATTTCAATGGATATTGAAGACTTAAATGAAAAATTAGAGTTTGATAGTGATGGTATTACATCTGATGAGATATTAGCATTTTTGCATAAAAATTCTGATAGTGTAGCGTTTTTATGTCCTTTAATTTCTAAAGATAAAAAATACGAAGATGAAGTTTTATGTATATTAGAAACTAGTCAAATACCTAAAGAAGATATTTCTTATGAAGTTCATCTTACACCAAAAGATGAAAATGATGCTTTAGAATATATGGATAATGTATATTATTTTTCGGATTTTGCAAGAAAAATTAAAAACAAAAGTATAAAAGTAGTTCGAGATAATTCTTTTAGAAATAATGGTATTCAAAGGACTTATAGAAATGAAACTGATAGATAAAAATAAAATAATAAAAAAAATAAATATGAATATGATTGCTGTACTTCCAACAGATACAGTTTATGGAATTATGGCTAAATTTAATAGAAAAAATGAAATAAAAATAAATAAATTTAAAAAGAGTGATATTAATAAAAAGATATCAGTTATATTTTATAATAAAAAAGAGTTGTTTAATTATATTGAAAAACTTTCTTTTTTTAGAAAATTAATTATAAAAATACTTTTGCCTGGAAAATATACAATTATAGTTGATTT
>JAFQIC010000029.1 GCA_017397745.1 Bacilli bacterium | reverse complement strand
CATTGATGGCCTGTTGGTGAAATGGTTAACACACACGCCTTTCACGCGTGCATTCACGGGTTCAAATCCCGTACAGGTCACCATATTTAAAATAAACTCGAACTATCGAGTATAAATTTTAAACGACTTGTCAAAAAGTCGTTTTTATGTTATTATGTATATAGATGAAGGAAACTTCATAAAATATTAAAGGAACACTTAATACTAGCATGTTGAGTGTTGCCATACATTATGGTTCACCTAATTCATTGCTGAGTTAGGTGGTTTTCTTTTATATTAATACTATAAATAGTAAGAATAGTAAAAGGAAGATAATTATTACTAGAGATAGAATTAAAAATCTTTCTTGTTCATACTATCGCCTCCCTTCTGTTATGAAGTTTGGCTCCACCCAACTTATTAAATGTTCCAGCCTAGATTATAACAAACATTTGTTCTTTGCACAAGTGTTTGTTAAGAGAATTTTAATTAGAAACTATATCATTTATTTACCACTAAAAAATTTCCATTATATTTATTTTTATACTCTTTGACAAGAGATTTAATTTTTAAATTATTAAAAACATTTTTAGTATTCACTATAACATTTCCTACTTCATATTGATCTAATACACTAAAAACTCTTTTTTTTATATAATTCATTTCTATTTGTCCTACTTCTCCTTCTATGTCTACATACAAAGTATCATTATCGAAAATCATTCTCATTTTATCACCCTATAAATATATTAAACTATGTTTTAATTATTTTCATTAAATTCGACAAAACTAGATTTTTTATTTATGAATTTGACTAATTATTAATCTTAAATTATAATTATTTTAGGTGAAATATATGAAATTATTTATAGCAATTATTTTAGGAAGACTAGCTAACTTTATGAGCAAACTTTTAAAACATGAAGGAAGTGTTATTGGTGGATATTATGCTTTACTTGTAGATAAAAACTTACTAAAAAAAATTAAGTTTCCAAAATATGTAATAGGTATTACTGGCTCAAGTGGAAAAAGTTCTACTACTGAACTTACTGCACATATACTAAAAAAATGTGGACTAAGTGTTGCTTATAATAAAAGCGGAAGTAATACTCTTAATGGAATAACATCTTTAATTATTGAAAACTCTAAGTTAGATGGAACATTTAATAAAGATGTACTTTTAATGGAACTTGATGAAAAACATATGAAAGAATTATTTAAATATTTTGATTTAACACATTTAGTTATTACTAATATAACAAGAGATCAACCACCAAGAAATGCTCATCCTGAATTTATATTTGAAGAAATAAAAAAAGCATTTAAAAACAATTGCACATTAATTTTAAACGCAGATGATCCTTTTGTTAAAAAATACAGCATCGATCACAAAGGAAAAATAATAACTTATGGAATGAGTAAAACAAATTACTCAGAAAAAAGTATTTTAAATAATATAGATGGCGCTTACTGTCCTAAGTGTAAAAATAAACTTAATTATTCTTTTTATCATTATGGACATATTGGTAATTATAGTTGTTCTAAATGTGATTTTAAAAGAGGAAAGTTAGACTACGAAGCTAAAAAAGTGAACATTAAAGATAGAATAATGTTTATTAATAATGACAAAATTACTCTTCCCTCTTCCTTTCTTTACTCAGCCTACTTTACTTTAGCTGCATATACAATTACTAGTGAATTAGGACTTTCTAAGGAAAAAATATTATATGCATTAAATATAGATACAATTAAAACTAAAAGACTTAATATTTATACTTTAGAAAAACGAAAATGGCAAATGCTCGCTAGTAAAAACGAAAATAATTTAAGTTATAAACAATCGTTAGATTTTATTAATAAAGAACCTGGAATAAAAACAGTAGTTTTAGGTTTTGAAAATTCAAGTAGAAGATATACTGAAAATGATATATCTTGGATATGGGATATAGATTTTGAACAACTTAAAAATAAAAATATAGATAAAATAGTAATAATAGGTAGATTTAAACACGATTTATTAGTAAGAATGACTTACGCAGGAATAAATAAAAATAAAATAATTTTAGTAGAAGATTTAAACAACATTATAGATATTTTAAAAACAAAAACAAAAGGTTCTATATATTCAATGGTATGTTTTGATATGGAAATTATATTGAAAGGACTTCTTAAAGATGAAACAGATAAAAATTAAAATCGCACACTTATATTATGATTTAATGAATTTATATGGCGAAAATGGTAATATAAGAGCATTAAAAGAATATTTTAGTAAACAAGATATAACCGCAGAAATACATTTTTTAACTGTTAATGACAAAATAGATTTCGATGAGTATGATATATTTTATATGGGTATGGGTTCAGAATTAAACCAACTTATTGTACTTGAAGATTTGATATCAAGAAAAAAAGAATTAAAAAAAGCTATAGAAAATAATAAGTACTTTTTCTTTACAGGAAACTCATATGAACTTTTAGGAAAATATATAATTGACTTTAATGGAAATAAAATTAAATGTTTAAACATATTTGATTTCTATACAAAAATTAATACAATAAAAGATTTACATAATGCATCTACTTTTAGAATAGTTGGCGAAACAGTTGCTAAAACAAACTTAATAAAAGAACCTATTATTGGTTTTCAAAATAGAGCTGGAACAATATATGATAACAACTATCCACTATTTGAAATAGTTCATGGTACCGGTGATAAACCAAATGATATTTGGGAAGGATTTAAGTATAAAAATTTTTATGGAACACATATTATAGGTCCACTTTTCATAAGAAATCCTTATTTTACCAACTATTTTATTACAAATATTATAAAAGAGAAAAACAAAAACTATAAATTAAAACTTATTAATAATTCTATAGAAGTTAAAGCATATAAAAAATATTTAGAAAACTTTAAAGAACTTGTTAATCCAAAATAAAAACTTCAAAATGAAGTTTTTTTTATTACTCCATGAGCAAAAACATGCATAGAGATTTTATTTATTTACTTATTAATTCAAATACTTTTTTAACTAAAAGATCATGCTTAACTACTTCGATTCCACCAATATTTTTTAGTAGTTCTTCTTTTGTTGCATTATATTGTTTCATCATATCTTCAATAATTTTATCAGCATCTTTATCTTCTACAGTCAGATTTTCTTCTTTAATTATAGCATTTATAACTAATCTATAACCAATTCTTTTATTAGCTTCCCCTTCCATTTGTTTTCTTAAATCTTCTATTTTAGAATTAGTCATTTCTAAATACTTATCTAAATTAAGTCCTTGATATCCAAGTTGCATATTAAATTCTTCTAAAAGTCTATTAACTTCATCTTCTGTAAGTTCACTTGGTATTTCAAACTTTGCATTTTCTACTACTTTATCTAAACATTTAAAAATATGTGCTTCTTCAAGTTGTCTTTCTTTTCCTGCTTTTATATTGCCTTTAACTTCTTCAACTAATTTTTCTTTTGAGTCTACACCTTCCATACCTAAATCTTTAAAGAAATTTTCATCCATTTCAGGTAGTAGTCTTTCCTTTATTTCATGAAGTTTTACTTTGAATACTACATCTTTTCCTTTTAATTCTTCAGCATGATAATCTTCTGGGAAAGTAAGTTCAATATCTCTTTCTTCTCCTTTTTTCATACCAATAAGTTTTTCTTCAAAACCAGGAATAAATGTATGACTTCCTATTGTTAAAGAATAACCTTCGCTTTTTCCACCATCAAAAGCTTTACCATCTTTAAATCCTTCAAAATCAATAATTGCAATTTGTCCTTCTTTTAATTCTCCATCTTCAACTATTTTAATCTCAGCGAAATCATTTTGAATATGATATAGTTCATGTTCCACTTCTTCATCTGTTACTTTAATTTCTTCTTTTTTGATTTTTAAACCTGTATATTTTCCTAATTTTACTTCAGGTTCTGAAACAAAAGTCATTTCAACTTCTATCATTTCTGGAGTAATATTTTTTATATCTACAGCTGGAGCACACGCTGGTTTAATTGTATCTTCCTTACTAATTAAACTTTCATAAACTTTTTGTAGTGCTACATCTACTGCATCCATATATAAAGATTCTATACCAAACTTTTTAATATAAACTTCTTTTGGACATTGACCTTTTCTAAATCCATCTACTTTTAAATCTTTTTTCTTTTTATCAAAAGCTTTATCTAAACATTCTTGCCAAGCTTTTCCTTCTAATTTTTCTAAATATGTTTTTTTCATATTTGCCTCTCTTTCACCTTAGTATTTTATCATTATATAGTAAAATTTGCAAACTATTTTAAAAAATTTTTTTTAAATTTCACTTAAGTTTTGTTGTACTTTTAGTTTACTTATTGTCTAATCATTGTAAGAAATATTTAGTTACTGAGTGTTACTCCTATCTTTATTAATAGTTGTAATAAAAAAAAATGACACTTAATTCAATTTTAAAAATATTTAAATTGAATTAAATGTCTACTCAATTTTTCGGTAGACATTCAGCGTATATCTGAATATCTCTTTTTATTATATTCAAGTTTCCTTGGACATATTAATATTATCATACATTTTTTATTTGTCAAAGACAAGTTTATTAAAAACAAACACAGCCATATGATATAACTCTATAAAATCAATCCAAATATTTTTTTCTTTCTAAATCTCTTTCTTTAATAGTTTCTCTTTTATCATATTGTTTTTTTCCTTTAGAAACACCTAAAAGAACTTTAGCCTTACCATTTTTTATATATATTTTTAAAGGTATTAATGTAACACCTTGAAGTTCAACTTCTTTTATTAGTTTTCTAATTTCGCTTTTATGAAGAAGAAGTTTTCTTTCTCTTCTTTCATCATGGTTAAAAATATTACCTTGTTCATATTTCCCTATATACATATTTAATAAGAAAACTTCGCCATTTTTTATTCTTGCATATGAGTCATTTATATTTAAGTTTCCAAGTCTTATACTTTTTATTTCAGTACCCTTAAGTTCTATACCACATTCTATTTCATCTTTTATAAAATAATTAAATCTTGCTTTTCTATTAATTATTTCCATGTGCACCATCCACAATCATAAAGTCTATAGTTCTATTTTCTTTAGAAGCACTTATGCATTTAACTTTAACCTTTTGCCCTAATCTAAATATTACTCTATTCTTCTTACCTGTATAAGCCATTAATTCTTCTTTATAAGTCAAATAGTCTGGATATGTATCAAGCGAAACAAATCCGCTTATTAAATTATCAGTTTCAACAAAAAATCCATTTGTTAAGCATCCATCTATTTTAGCATCGAATTCTTCTCCTATATGTTTTTCCATATATTCAGCTATTTTCATATCATTTACTTCATATTCTAAATCTTCGGCTGTTCTTTCTGTTTTAGATATATGATCACAAATAAATGGTAAAGAACTTGTCCACTTATTACAAAAATCATTTGTTATATTATTTTTAAATAAGTATTCATCTAAGAAATAATGTACCATTAAATCGCTATATCTTCTTATCGGAGATGTAAAATGAGTATAACAAGGACTAGCAAGGCCAAAATGTCCTATATTCTCTGTATCGTATATTGCTTTAGACATACATCTTAAAAGTTTTTTATTTAAAACTTCATAATCTTTAACTTCTTCTAAATCACTAAGTATCTTATCAAGTTCTTTTGAAGTAGCACTTTCATAATGAATTTTTCCTTTTAAAGAATATCCAAGTATACTTAAAAATGATACAAAGTCTTTAAGTTTCATAGGACTAGGATTAGCATGTACTCTATATATAAAAGGTAAAGACATATTATATATATGAGTCGCAACCGTTTCATTGGCAGCGATCATAAAGTCTTCTATTAAATTTTCACCAAGACCTTCTTCTCTTTTTATAATTTCAGTTACTTTTCCATTTTCATCAACTTTAAGTTTTAACTCACTACTTAAAAAGTTTATCATACCTCTATTCTTTTTATACTTAGATAAAATTTTAGACAGTTTAAGCATATTATTAAGTATTATAGTTGCATCTACTTTTATAGTCTCACCTATATTAAAAGTTTTTCCTTCATTTATTTTTATAAGTTCTTCTTTAGAAATATCAAACTTTTTTGAAATTGACTCTACTGTATCGCTTTCACAAATTATATATTCTAAATATTTATAGTCATCTTTTATTATTCCTTTAAAAACATTATTAACATCAGTATAATTCATTTTCTTTTTTGAGTTAATAACACCTTTAAATATATCATAATTAATTATTTCACCACTAGGGTTTATTTCCATTACACATGAAGTTGTAAGTCTATCTACTTTTTCATTTAAAGAACATATTCCATTTGATAATATCGGCGGAAGCATTGGTATAACACGGTCTGCTAAATATACTGAATTTCCTCTTAAAAAAGCTTCTTTTTTTAAATTACTTTCTTCTTTTACATAATAAGATACATCTGCGATATGTACACCTAACTTATAATTACCATTAGGAAGAATTTCAATTCCTATAGCGTCATCTACATCTTTTGTATCAATTCCATCAATAGTAAATATTACTTCTTTTCTTAAGTCAATTCTATCTTTTAAATCAGATTCAGAAATAGTATCTTTTATTAATTCAGTTTCTTTTAGTGCTTCTTCACTAAAATCAGCTGGAATATTAAATTCTTCAACTATTTTTAATGTATCAATATCAGGACTATTTTTATGTCCTATTACTTTAGATATTTTTACTTCATATTTTTTCTTATTTATTTCTTTAATAATCTCAAACTTTACTATACTTCCTTCTACTATTTTTTCATTATTATAAATAAGAGATAATTCATAATTAACACTATTTAAAGGCTTTATTTGATAATTATTATTTTTATCTACAATAATTTCTCCTAAAGTATTGTCAGCACCTCTTTTAAGGATTCTAAGTACTCGATATTCACTTTTTTTACCTTTATTTTTTACTTTTTCTACTATAACAAAATCCTTGTCACTTGCGCCATTTAAGTTTACTTCTCTAACATATAAATCTTCTGGTTCACACAAAACAAATCCATATCCTTTAGATGTTATTTCTATTATTCCTTTTTTTAAAGAACTTCTTTCAAAAAGCATATACTTGCCATCATTTCTTTGATAAATATCAGCGCTAACTACAAGTTCATTTAATGATTTAATTAGTTCATTTAATTCGTCACTAGAATAATTTTCATTTATTTTATTTATTATTTCAATAGAATCAAGACTTCTTTCACAATCTTTTAATATATTAATTATTTTTTCTTTCATATTTTTTCTCCTATAAAAATTTTACCAAATTTATTGATAAAAAAAAAGCACTAAAAGTGCCTTAAATTATAATGATAATATAAGTGATATTATTATAAATAAAAATCCAAGAGCATAAGTAAGTCTACTTATAAACTTTTCTGCTCCTCTTTCTTTTAAGTTAGACATTAAAACCGTATTTCCACCAGTTATTATTTGACTTGAATCACTTGCTTTACCACTTTGTAAAAGCACTATAGCTATAAGTAAAAGTGATATTATTATTAATAATGTTTTCATGCTTTTCACCTCACAATAATTTTAACAAATTTTATTCTTTCTTTCAATAATAATTAATTAAGTTCATCTTTAAATTTTGCATCATATTATTTTTTCATATCAATTTCATGAGTATATTCTTGTATCTTTTCAACACTTACTCCTGTGATTTCTGAGATATCACTATATTTCATATTCATCTTAAGCATTTTCATTATAAATTCTGATATTGCACTTTTTCTACCTTCTTTTTTTCCTCTTAACTCTCCTTCATACTTTGCTGCGGCTATATCTAATTCTCTTATTGAATCCCATGTTGTTGTCATTATATCCTTAAGTTTTATTTCCATTTGCTTTTGTATCTCCTCTCTTATTTGTTTTTTTACCTTTTCTTCATAATCCATTCTTTTTATTAAATTATATATCTTTTCTTTTTCTTCTACTTTAGAATTTAATAATTTACACCACATCATTAAATTGTGTTCACTTTTAGTATACTTTAAGTTGTTCTTACTGTCAATGCTTATTTCATATATTTTTAAATTATTTGTGTATTTGTTTTTATCTTGTAAATAATGTAAATTATTATATTTTCCTTTTATTAAATTTATTTGTATTATTTCTT
>JAFQIC010000028.1 GCA_017397745.1 Bacilli bacterium | reverse complement strand
TTTATTTTTGTAAATTTAAATTTTAGTTTAATTTTTTAAATATTTTGATTTTTAAGTTCAATTTCTTTAAAATAATTCCATCTTTCTTCAGCAAATTTTATGTTCTTTTCATATAATTCTTTATAATCATTTGAATTTAAATTCTCAAGATTTTTATATCTAAGTTCTTTTTTAAATACATTTTCATATTTACTAAAATCCGGTTCTTTTGAATCAATTGATAATTTTTTATCTATAGGATTATATCTCATTAGAATGTTATACCCACTATCTACAAGAAGTTTTTGTTCCTTCAAGCTATTTTTCATTCCACCACTTATACCATGAGATATACAAGTACTATATGCGATTATAACTGATGGCCCATTATGTTCACTTGCTTCTTTAAATGCTCTTAATGTTTGATTCATATTTGCTCCCATTGAAATAGAAGCAACATAAACATTTGGAATATTCATAGCTATTTTAAACAAATCTTTTTTATAGGTATATTTACCAGTAGATGAAAACTCAGCAATTCCACCAACTCTTGTAGACTTAGATTTTTGTCCTCCTGTATTAGAGTAAACCTCAGTGTCAAGTATAAGTATATTTACATTTTCATCACTATGAAGTATATGATCAAGTCCACCATACCCTATATCATATGCCCAACCATCTCCACCTATAATCCACACTTTTCTTGATGGTATAAAATCTAGTAGTTCATTTAATTCTTCAGGTATTTCTTTATTTTTTAGTTCTTCTTTTACTTCTCTTGTTATTTTAGGATTTTCCATATTATCAACATACTTTTTGAATATGTCTTTTACTTCTTTTTCTACAAAATTCCTTTTCTCAAACATTATATTTTTTATTCTTTCACGATTATTTTTATAAGAAAAATATAAACCCAAACCAAATTCAGCATTATCTTCAAAAAGAGAATTAATCCAAGGCATTTTATAAGGTGTATTAGGAAGACTTCCACCATATATAGATGAACATCCTGTTGCGTTAGATATAACAATTTCATCTTTAAACATACTTGTAAGTACTTTTAAATATCCAGATTCTCCACATCCAGCACATGCTCCACAAAATTCAAAATCAGGTTTTACAAATCCGTTTCCTTTTATTGTACTAACAGGAAAAATTGTTTCATTATTATGCTCAAATATTTTATTTGATATTTCATTATTTTCTTCATCATATTCTCCTACTTCAAGTGCTTTCTCTCCACCTTTACCAGGGCAAGCATCTATACATAAAGTACATCCAGTACAATTTTCTTCAGATACTGAAATATAAAAATATTTATCTTTTTCAGCCATACTTTTTAATGCTTCTTCTTTAGTAATTCCATATTTATTTAAATCTTCTTCCGTTAGTGAAAAAGGTCTAATAACTGCATGAGGACAAACAAACGCACATTGATTACATTCAATACAATTCTCTTTTTTCCATTTAGGAACAAATTCAGATATTTTATGTCTATCTGATGTACTTACATTTCCTTCAAACGTCCCATCTTCATGTCCTATAAAATCTGATACTTTAAGCAGTTCTCCTCTTCGTTTTAACATTTCATCTATTATATTATTACTTAAACTATCATTTTCTTCTTCAAAAGTAAATAAATTTTTATTATATTCTCTTAGATAATTAAAAGCTTCTTTAAGAGCATTTAAATTTGCTTTTACAATTTCTTCACCTTTATTTTTATATGTTTTTTCTATTAAAACACTGTATTTTTTCATACCATCTTCTTTCATACCAAGCATATGAAGTATATAGTACGATATGATATTATTTATTTTTCCACCTAAATTATATTTTTCACTAAGTAAAAATGAATTTGTTACAAAGAATTTAATATTTTTATTTTTAATAATTTCTTTTATTTTATTAGGGAGAAATTTATTTATTTCTTCATCATTTAAAGTAGTATTTAAAAGAAATATTCCGCCTTCTTTAATTCCATTTAAAACATCAAATCTTTTTACATAAGAATCTTTTGTTACAACAATTAAATTAGAATTTTCTGGATAATAAGGAGCATTAATTTGACTTGAAGCAATTCTTAAATGACCTATTGTTACTCCACCTGATTTTTTTGAATCATATTCAAAATAACCTTGAACATAATTTTTATCATTTTCTCCTACAACTTTTAATATGTTTTTAGCGCCACCTACCATTCCATCAGAACCGAATCCAAATATTTTAATTTCTTTATATTTTGAATCTAATGAAAAAGGACTTTCTTTTAAACTTAAATCTGTTATATCATCTTCAATTCCTATACTGAAAATTTCTTTCATTTTAAATTTATTTAAATTATCAAAAACACTTTTAATCATTGAAGGAGAAGTATTTTTACTTGAAAGACCATATCTTCCTCCAATAATAGTAATATTTTCTTCTTTTAATGCAGCACAAACATCTAAATAAAGCGCTTCACCTATAGAACCCGCTTCTTTAGATCTATCAAGAACAGCAATTTTTTTAACAGTTTTAGGTAGTTCTTTTAAAAAATAATCTTTACTAAATGGTCTAAATAATCTAACTATTAAAACACCTACATTTTCACCATTTTCATTAAGTTTATCAACAACACTTTTTATTGTATCAGTAACACTTCCCATAGCAACAATTATATTTTCTGCTTTAGAAGAACCATAATAATTAAATGGTTTATAATCAGTACCAGCAAGTCTATTTATATCTTCCATTGCACTTTTAACTATCTCAGGTACTTTTTCATAATATTTATTTCTTGCTTCTGTATTTTGAAAATAGATATCTTCTGTTTGAGAAGTTCCTCTTGTTATAGCTTTCCCTATATTTAAAGCATTATTTTTAAATTTTTTTATTTCATCAAAATCTATAAATGGATATAATTCTTTTTCAGTAAGTATATTTATTTTATTAAGTTCATGACTAGTTCTAAATCCATCAAAGAAATGTAAAAAAGGTATCCTTGATTTTATACTTGCAAGATGTGATACTATAGCAAGATAATGCGCATCTTGTACATTTGCACTAGAAAGCATAGCAAAACCAGCACTCCTTACAGCATAAACATCTTGATGATCACCAAATATTGAAAGCGCATGCGTTGCAATACTACGAGCCGCTACATGAATAACACCTGGAAGAAGTTCCCCAGCCATTTTATACATTGATGGTAGCATTAAAAGTAGTCCTTGAGATGCAGTAAAAGTTGTACTAAGACTTCCTGCTTGAAGTGAACCATGAACTAAAGCCGCAGCACCTGCTTCACTTTGCATTTCGACTACCTTTACACTTTCATTAAAAATATTTTTCTTCCCTTCAGCGCTCCATTTATCACATAAAGTTGCCATAGGACTAGCTGGAGTTATTGGATATATTCCACAAACCTCACTAAACATATAAGCTGCACGAGCACATGCTTCATTTCCATCCATTATATAATACTTTTTCATTCTTATCACATTCTTTCTTATATTAATTATATTATAAATTATATTAAAAAAAAAGCAAACAATATAAATATAAGTTAGATTGCTTACTTTTTTTCTTTTTTCATATCTATTTCATGAGTGTATTCTTGTATCTTTTCAACACTTACTCCTGTGATTTCTGAAATGTCACTATATTTCATATTCATCTTAAGCATTTTCATTATAAATTCTGATATCGCACTTTTTCTACCAACTTTTTTTCCTTCAGCAAGACCTAATTTCTTTCCTTTATTTATTCCAGCTTCTTCTGCATCTAGTATTTCTAACTCTTTTAAATCATTCCATGTTGTGTGTATTACGTCTCCTAACTCTGTCATCTTATATCTTTTTACCTCCTCTCTCATTTTTTCTAATGCTTCTTTTTCATAACTCATCTCTTCAATTATATTAAATACTTTATCTATTTCTTCTACTTTTGTATTTAGTAACTTAAACCACAAGTTTAAATTATGTTCACTTTTAGTATACTTTAAGTCATCTTTATTGTCAATACCTACTTCTATTATACTTATTACATCTGCATAAATTTTTTTATCTTGTATATAATTTACACTACAGTG
>JAFQIC010000027.1 GCA_017397745.1 Bacilli bacterium | reverse complement strand
CTAAAAGTGAACACAATTTAAAACTATGGTGTGATTTATTAAATACAAAAGTAGAAGAAATAGATAAAGTATTTAAAATAATTGAAAAGATGAAATATGAAAAAGAATTAAAAGAAAAAATTAGGAAGGAGGTAGAAGATAAGATGTCAGATATAAATCTACTTCAAACAACGTGGAATGATTTAAAGAAGTTAGAAATACTAGATGCAGAGAAAGCTGGAAAAAAAGCTGGTCTTGCTGAAGGAAAGAAAGCTGGCCTTGTTGAAGGAAAGAAAGCTGGAATAGCTGAAGGAAAGAAAGCTGGAATACTTGAAGGAAAGAAAAACACAATATTTAAACATATAATGAAAATGCTTAAGATGAATATGAAATATAGTGACATTTCAGAAATAACAGGAGTAAGTGTTGAAAAGATACAAGAGTATACTCATGAAATAGATTTAAGCTCAATTAAAGAGGATAAATAAAATCCTTTTTTTCTTGAAAGTATAAATTTAATATTATAAAATATTACTAGGTGAGGTATATGAAAAAACTTAGTTTATTACCTGCGGATTTATATCAAGTTATAAATAAAAGTTTTATGAGTGAACAAGATAAAACTGTTTTAACTATGCTTTATATGCCAATAATAGGAAGCCTTCCTATTTCTTTATATCTAATGCTTTATAATGAACTTTCTTTATCTAATTATTTATCTAAAGAAGCAACTCATCATCACTTAATGACTAATTTGAGTGTAAGTTTAGAATTAATTAAAGAAGCAAGAATTAAGTTGGAAGGAATAGGACTTTTAAAAACTTATGTAAAAAAGGATGAAATAAATAGTTATATATATGAACTTTATAGTCCTCTTTCTTGTTACGAATTTTTTACTCATCCTATATTTAATATGGTTTTATTTAATAATGTTGGTAAGGAAGAATACAATAGAATAATTTCATACTTTAAAATTCCTTCTTTGGATTTAAAAGAGTATGAAGATATAACCATGCCCTTTGATATGACCTTTAAAAGTTATCCATATACCGAATTTGAACTTCAAAATGTTAATATTATAAATAAAAATAAGTTAAAATTAAATTACGAACTAGATTTTGATTTTGATTTATTATCTAGTTTAATTCCGAAAAATATTTTTAATGAAAAAGCATTAAATAAGTCTAGTAAAGAATTAATAGTTAATTTATCATTTCTTTATGATTTAGATCCGATAAATATGGCGGATTTAATTAAAATAAGTCTTAACGATAAAGGACTTATTGAAAAAGAAACTTTAAGAAAAAATGTAAGGAAATTTTATCAATATAATAATGAAAATAGACTTCCTAGTTTACTCTTTAAAAGTGAAGTTGAATATTTAAAAAGTCCTGATGGTGATAATTCTAGAAGAGGAAGAATACTTAAAGTTTTTGAAAGTACAAGTCCTTACGAGTTTTTAAAATCAAAATATAAAGGTGTAAGACCAACTAGTAGAGATATGAATATACTTGAAATGCTTTTAATAGAATTAAAACTTAATGCTTCAGTTGTAAATGTTCTCATTGATTATGTTTTAAAAAGTAATAATAATAAACTTACAAGAAGTTATGTTGAAACTATTGCGGGACAGTGGAAAAGGAAAGGAATTGAAACAGCAAAAGAGGCAATGGAAATAGCTGAAAAAGAACATAAAAAATATAGGAAAGAAACAAATAGTAAAAAAGAAGTCACACCACTATGGTTTAACGAAAAACAGGAAAAAGAAAGCACTACTAAAGAAGAACAAGAAGAATTAAGAGAACTACTAAAGGAGTTTAACTAATGAATAAAATAGGTAATATGATAGGGAAAAAAAATAAAATAAATATTCTTAAGAAAAATTATATGCTTGCTCTTGAAGATAAAAGCTTTATAAAACTTGTTAATTCTTTAAATGCTACTGAAGAAACTTTAATGAAAAATACATCTAAACTTGAGTCAAGTGTTTTAGAACTAAAAAATTGCTCAACTTGTAATTCCCTTCAAAATTGTAAAAATAAAGTAAAAGGATATGTATATTTTCCAAAAGTAGAAAATGAAAATATAGTTTTTTCATATAAAGCATGTAAATATACTAAGAAGAGTTTGCAAGATAAAAATGATGTTATATTTTATGAGACACCTATGTCTTTAAGAAATGCATCTTTAAAAAACTTACATATTGATGATAAGAAAAGGATTGGAATTATAAAGTATATTAAGGAATTTATAAGCAAATTTGAAACAGAAGAAAAATTAAAAGGAATATATCTACATGGTTCATTCGGAAGTGGAAAAAGTTATATATTAAGTGCACTTGTAAATGAATTATCAAAAAAAGGATATAAATGTGTTAATGTATATTATCCAGTACTTCTCCTTACTTTAAAAGAATCATTTAATGAAGATTTTAATACTAAATTTAATACACTTTTGGATGCGGATATTCTTTTAATTGATGATATAGGTGCTGAGAATAATACTTCTTGGAGTAGAGATGAAATACTAGGAATTATTCTTCAGTATAGAATGGATAACAATAAAACCACATTTTTTACTTCCAACTTAAATTTAGAAGAATTAGAAGAACACTTAAAAATTGCAAATCAAAATAGTGATAAAGTAAAAGCTAGAAGAATTATTGAAAGAATTAAATATCTTAGTAATGAAATAGAGTTAATTAGTGAAAATAAAAGAAAGTAGGTTAATAAAAATGAAATTAAATAAAAATGGATGGTCTTTAACATCAGAAATAGTTTATGTGATAATATTTGCAATTTGTCTCTTAATTGCGATAATAGGAATAATAAGAATGAATCTTTTGGTTGGACACAATAATAATGAAAATAATTCTAATTTTAATTATTCTTATTTAGAAGAAAAATTAGAAGAAGCAGCTAAAAATTATATTAATGACAAAGAAGAAATATTTGATGAAGAAATTATAAAATCAAGTATTTTAAAAAGTGGTGGATATTTAACTGATTTTAAAGATGGTGATAATACAGATTGTAAAGGGTATGTAGAAGTTAAAGTAGAAGAAGATATAATATATAAAAGTTTCATAACTTGTTTTGATTATACAACTAAAGGTTATGATTATAAAAAGGAATAATAATGAGTAATAAATTTATGATTACTTGGGGAATACTTGTAATTCTAATAGTTTCAGTTATATTAATTATAGGTGTATACTATGAAAAAAATTATGAATATATTGAGGCTAGTAACAAAGTAAAAGAAGTGATAAAAAAATATTTAAAAGAAGAGGATATTAATATTAATAATTTAGTTTCTTATAATATTCAAAGTAATTTATTAAAAGAAAAAGGTTATTTAGAAGAAATAAAAATTAAAGATAATAAGTGTTCTTTTAATGCGAAAATTAAAAAATATTTTATATATTATGATTATGATATAAAATATAATTGTGTAAATGAAATACTTGAATAAATTTAAAATGAGGTAAAAATGATTTATTGTTTATATGGAACAGAAAAAGTTTTGATAGATAAATTTATTAATGATAAAATAAATGAATATAAAATAGATAATATATCTAAATATAATGAAGATGCTTCTATTATTGAAGTTATTAATGATGCTTTATATTTAGATTTATTTAGTGAAACTAAAGTAGTTATATATGAATCTAAAGATTTATTTAATAATAAAAATGAATTTGAAAATAATACTTTAGAAAATTATTTAATAACACCTAATGAAAAAACTATTTTATTTTTAATTGTTCCTAGTGAAAGTATTGATGAAAGAAAGAAATTTGTTAAATTACTTCGTGAGAAATATAAAGTATTAGAATTTAATAAACTTAAAAAAAATGATGTACTGAGTTATATAAAAAATAGTTTTATTAATGATGGATATAAAATTAATGAAAGTTCAATAAACTTGCTTATTGATTATGTAAAAGAAAATACATCTTTGCTGTATACTGATATAGAAAAATTAAAAATATATAAAATAAAAGAAAAAGAAATATTAATAGATGATATAAAAAAAGTAATAAAAAAAGAAAAAACAACAGATGTTTTTAAATTAGTAGAAGCAGTACTAAATAATAATAAAGAAAATATGCTTTCAATTTACAAAGACTTAATTAAAAGTGGAGAGGATGAAATTAAATTAATAATATTACTTGCTGGTGAATTGAGACTTCTTTATCAAGTTAAAATACTTTCAAAAGAAATTTTAAATGAAAAAGAGATAGCTTCAAAATTATCAGTGCATCCTTTTAGAGTTAAACTAGCTTTAAATAGATGTAGAAATTTTAGTGAAAGTAAGATTTTGGATTTAATATTAGAACTTCAACTTTTGGATGAAAATATAAAAACAGGAAAAATTATTAAAGAAAATGCACTATTTAATTTTTTTCTAGGAATTTAAATAACTAAAAATCTATATTCAAAAAAACAAACATTTGTTCTCTTGTGGGGGTATTTTATTATATAATAAAAGCAAGTAGTATAAGAACAACGGTAGAAAATTGGTATAGAGATAATATAGCACCACATACATCACTGACAAATTTGATTTCTGACACACCATACTGTAATGATATGAGCGAAGCAAGAATTACAAACGAGTTTGGAGCATATGATAGACTTCATTCAAATGATACAAATAAATATAATCCCCAATATAAATGTCCTAATTCATCACATGCATATACAGTAGCGAAAGGAGTTTTAACATACCTAGTACGCTTATTAACCGCAGACGAAGTAGCATATGCAGGTGGAGCATCAGAAGTAAATAATGAAAGTTATTATTTATATACAGGAGAGGGTTATTGGACAATGTCGCCGTTCTATTTTTCTCCTGCTTATATGTGTATAATATACATAGATGGTAATCTTAGCCAAAATAATACTTCAAACACTTATGGAAGTGTAGTACCTGTAATATCATTAATAGAAGATGCAAAAGTAAAAAAAGGAACAGGTTTATATAATGATCCTTATGTAATTTATACTAACTAAAAATTTAATAATTAAAAAATGTAAAAATAAATTGTAAATATTATAGACAATTTATTTTTTATATTTTATAATAACTTCTTGTAAGTTGGGTGGTGAGACTAAAATGATTAAAAGTAATTTACCTGTTATTCTT
>JAFQIC010000026.1 GCA_017397745.1 Bacilli bacterium | reverse complement strand
TTTAAGAAAATTTTTAAAAAATACGAAGAAACAATGGATTTTAACTTTATAAAATGTCCTAATTGTAATTCAGATGATTTAATTAAATGGGGAAATTATAAAAGAAATATAAAATATATAAACGAAAAATTAGAAAAGAAAATAATTACCATAAAGCGTGTGAAATGCAAGAAATGTGGTAAAACACATGCTTTATTACCATTATATATAGTTCCATATAAAATCTCACTTTTAGATGTTATATTAAATTCTTTTAATGATATAAAAGATATAACAATAGATATAACAATAGATATACCATTTGATACTATAATCAAATGGAAAAAAGACTTTAATAAATTTATACCATATTTAAAAACTATGTTTAATAATATATCAAAAATAGAAATAATTGAAGCGTTAAAGAAAAATATTTTTAAATATTATAAACTCTTTTATGATATAAATAAGAAAATTTTAATGATGATACATAAAGGAATTTATAATATGGCCTATTTTTAAAATAGGCCACCAACATAACTTTACCTTTTTTCTCTTTTTAAAGTGTTTTATTATACTTTCGAAAGGAGGAAATTGATGAAAAATTATAATGACTGGGGCTTATTTAGATTTAGTTTAATAGCTCCTCTTATAAATAATACTCATGGATATGATAGTAAAGAGGCGTATATAAGGGATATTTCTGCCCAAAAACATGAATTTAAAGGTAAAGAATATACTTTTTCTTCTAGTTGTATTAGAAATTGGTATTTCAAATATAAGAAAAGTGGTTATAAAGCTTTAGAAATAAAAAAAAGAAAAGATTATAAATCATCAAGGAAACTTAATAATGAAACTATTCAAAGAATTATTACTTTAAGAGAAGAATTTCCTACTATAAGTGGCACTTCAATTTATAAGAAATTATTAGATGAACATTTTATTAGTAAATGTGATATCTCTTTAAATACTGTTCTTAGATTTATAAAAAGCAATAATTTAAAATCTAATCAAAATATATCTGTTGATAGAAGAATGTTTGAAATGAAAAGTGTTAATGATTGCTGGCAAAGTGATACTTCTTTTGGTCCTTATGTTACTATCGATGATAAAAAATATCGTACTAAACTTATTATGTTTATTGATGATAAGTCTAGAATGATTATGGGATATGAGTTTTTCTTAAATGATAATGCTATTAATATGCAAAAAGTGTTTAAAAACGCTGTTAAAACTTATGGTATTCCTAAAAAATTATTTGTTGATAATGGTTCTTCTTTTGATAATAAACAACTTTCTTTTATTTGTGCTTCTTTAGGTGTAGAACTTATTCATGCTAAACCATATTCGCCAGAAAGTAAAGCTAAAATTGAAAGAACGTTTAGAACTATTAAAGATGGCTGGATGAGATGCACAAATTGGAATAATTTTAAATCTCTTTCTGATGTGAATGAAAGTTTAAAAACATTTATTTATAATGAGTATATTAATAAAATTCATTCTTCTACTAATGAAACACCTAATCAAAGATGGCATAACGAATTTAAAAATATTAGATTTTTAGATGAAAAATTTATTGATGATGCTTTTATGCATAGAATTATACGTACCGTTAGAAATGATAGAACTGTTAAAATTAATAACGATTATTATGAAGTGCCTTTTAAATATATAAGGCAAAATATAGAATTAAGATACGATCCTAATGATTTATCTAAAATGTATATTTTTGATAATGATAAGATGGAAGATATATGTACTAAAGTAGATAAACAAACTAATTCTATTATTAAAAGAAATACTTTAATAGATTATTCTAAAATAGTAAATGATGAGAGAAATGTTATTGATAAGGATGGTGATTAATTTTGTATACTTCCTTTTTTGGTATGAATTGTAATCCTTTTCTTAAAGAAGATAGTTCTAAATATATTTTTAAATCAAATGATTATATACAAGTATTAAGTAGACTTAATTATATAAAAGATATAAAAGGTATAGCTTTATTTTATGGAGAAATTGGTTTTGGAAAAACTTATGCAGTTAGAGCTTTTATTAATTCTTTAAACAAAGACTTATATAAAATTATTTATATTAACGCTACAAGTGAAATGACATCTTTTGATTTCTTAAAAATTCTTACTGATAATTTCTTTTTAAATATAGGTTCTTGTTATAGATCAGATATATATATAAATATTCAGGAAGAAATAATAAGAATAGTGAATAAAGATAAGATGAAAATTATTATTGTTATTGATGAAGCACATTTATTAAGTAAAGATGTTTTCTCTATCTTAAAAGTACTTTATGACTTTGAAATGGATTCAAAAGATTATGTATCATTAATATTAGTTGGTTATAAAGATATTAAAGTAGAATTGTCTAAACGTATTTATGAAAGTTTAAATCAAAGAATAATTGTAAAATACGAATTTAAAGGTTTTGATAGAGATGAGGTAAAAGAGTATATTGCTTCTAGGCTAGAACTAGCTAATGCAAGTAAAGATATATTTTTACCAGATGCTTGTAATGCACTATATTCTTGTTCAAGATCATCACCAAGAAAACTAAATACACTTGTAATAAATGCTTTAATGTTAGCTTTTCAAATGAATAAAACAATTATAGATAGTGAAATAGTTATGTTAGCGAAAGGAGAAATGGATTTAAAATGAATA
>JAFQIC010000025.1 GCA_017397745.1 Bacilli bacterium | reverse complement strand
TGTAAAAGAAGATCATATTATTAAATTAGCTTTAGATAGAGAAGAAAATAGAAAGTATCACAATTCTAAATTATTAAATGAATATATTTATTCTAGTATAAAAGACAAAGATATGTATTATGTTATCTTAGATGAAATACAATTAGTAGAAGGTTTTGAATATATTTTAAACGGTTTAATATATGAAAAAAATATAGATGTATATGTTACAGGTAGTAATTCCAAATTTTTATCATCTGACATTATAACTGAATTTAGAGGAAGAGGAGATCAAGTACGTGTATTTCCACTTTCATTCGCAGAATTTACAAGTGCATTTGACGGCAATAAATATGAAGCTTGGAACGAATATGTTACCTACGGTGGTTTGCCACTGATTTTATCTAAAAAACTGACGAAGAAAAATCTCAATACTTAAAAGAAGAATTTGAAAAAACTTATATTAAAGATATTATTGAAAGAAATAATATTCAAAGAATAGATGCGTTAGATTCAATTATTAATATGTTAGCTTCTGCAGTTGGCTCACTTATAAACCCTCAAAAAATTTATGATACATTTAAAAGTAATGGAGAAAAAGAATTATCTTTAAATACCATAAATGCTTATATCAAAAATATAGAAGATTCATTCATAGTAAATAAATCAACAAGATATAATATAAAAGGGAAAAAATACATTCAAACTCCACAAAAATATTATTTTACAGATATTGGTTTAAGAAATGCTAGATTAAATTTTAGACAGCAAGAAGAAAATCATTTAATGGAAAATATCATTTACAACGAACTATTATTAAGAGGATATAATGTCGATGTTGGTGTTGTTGAAATTAGAGAATCTTCTCAAAAGAAACAATTAGAAGTTGACTTTGTTTGTAATCAAGGTAATAAAAGATATTATATACAATCAGCACTAAATTTAGATACAAGAGAAAAAACAATTCAAGAAGAAAGACCACTTATGAATATAAATGATAATTTCAAAAAGATTATAGTAGTTAAAGATAATATAAAACATTGGATCACTGAAGAAGGAATACTAGTTGTTGGAATTCAAGAATTCTTACTTGATAAGAATAGTTTAGATTTATAATTAAAAATAAAGTTATTTTAAAACTATAAAAAATTAAGTGTTTTAAATTTAACTTTTTTTATTTCTTTTTTTGCATATTTTATAATAAAAAACACATATTATTCATAGATAGATTTATTTAAAGGAGATTTCAATGAATAAATATTCTGAAGAATTAAAAAGGTTATTAAAAAAAAGCGAAAACGAAGCATACATACTTGGATCTAACCTAGTAACTTCAATACATTTTTTACTAGCTATACTAAGTAGTAATAATGAAATTAAAACTATTTTAAACAAATATAACATAACATATAAAAAAATAAAGAATGATATAATAAAACAAAATAAAAATATTAACATATTATCATTTGGTTTAACTTTTAAACAAACAATTGAATATACTTCTAATTATTTAAAAGAAAATGATATAGAAGAACTATCTAGTTTACACTTATTTCTAAACCTAATCTCTAACAAAAAAGATGAAATATATATTTTTTTAAAAAAACACACACAAAACTTTGATTTAATGTACAAAGATTTAAATAAATTAAAGTTTAATAACAAAAACTTACTTATATATGAAATAGGAACAAATTTAAACGAAATTGTTAATACAAATTCGTTTAACAAAGTCTATAAAAGAGAAAAAGAAATAAATGAAATTATAGAAGTCTTAGCAAGAAAAAACAAAAATAATCCACTTCTTATAGGAGAAGCAGGAGTTGGTAAAACAGCAATTGTTGAAGAACTAGCAAGAAAAATAATAAATAAAAACGTTCCTGAATTCCTTTATAATAAAACTATTGTATCATTAAATATTTCATCAGTTATCGCTGGAACTAAATATAGAGGTGAATTTGAAGATAAATTAAATAAAATAATCAAAGAACTAGATAATCAAGAAAATATAATCTTATTTATAGATGAAATGCATACTCTAATTGGCGCAGGAGGTGCTGAAGGAGCTATAGATGCATCTAACATATTAAAACCAGTACTCGCAAGAAATAATATAAAAGTAATAGGCGCTACTACTATTAAAGAATATAAAAAATACATAGAAAAAGATAAAGCATTTGATAGAAGATTTCAAAAAATATTAATAGAAGAACCAAGTACAAAAGATGTTATAAATATTTTAGAAAAAATAAAAATTGATTATGAAAAATTTCATAACGTTAAAATAAATAATGATATTATTAAAGACATAGCATTTTTATCTAAAAAATACATCTATGATAAAAAAGAACCAGATAGAAGTATAGATATATTAGATGAAGTATGCGCTTTTGTAAAAATAAATGATAAAAATAATTTAAAACATAATATTTCTAACAAAATAAAAAAATTAATAATTCAAAAAAATAATTTTTTAAAAAATAAAAACTATGAAGAAGCTATTAAAATAAAAAAACAAATCAGCACTTATCAAAATAAATTAAAAAATATTAATATTAATAAAAACGTAACTAAAGATGATTTAAAATATATAATAGAAAATAAAACAAATCAAAAAATTTATACTAATGAAGAAATCAAAAAACTTATAAATTCACTAAAAAATATAATTATAGACCAAAATCATATTGTGGATAACCTCATAGATATGAACATATCTTCATCACAAACAGCAATTTTATATGGTCCTTTAGGATGTGGTAAAACTTATTTAATAAATGAATATTCTAAATTATTAAAAAGAAACTTAATAAAACTCGATATGAGCGAATACAGCACAGAAATGTCAATAAATAAAATATTAGGTTCATCAAAAGGATACATAGGTTATGATGATGAAAATAATACATTTGAAAGTTTAAAATTTTATCCTAATTCAGTAATTTTATTTGATGAAATTGATAAAGCACATCCTAGTATTATAAATCTTATATCCACTATATTAAGTGAAAAGAAAATAAAAACTAATAAAAATGAAGAAATTAATTTTAATGAAAGCATTATTTTTATTACATCAAGCATAAAACAAAAAGAAAATATAGGTTTTAATAAAGCTATAAAAAATGAAAAAATCAACAAACTATTAGAAGATAGAGTAAACTATATTTTAAAATTTAATCAATTAGATGAAAATAGTATAAAAAAAATAATTAAAAATAAATTAAAAAAATTAAATCAAAAATTAAATAATGAAGAAATAAATAATATAATAAAAGAATCAAACTATAAAAATCAAGGTGCTTTAAATATTGATAACATAATTAAAAAACATTTAGAATATAAATTATTAAAAATCTAAGTGTTTTTTTATACATATTATGATAAAATAATACTAAGTTAAAAAGGAGAAGTTTATGGAAATATATAATACTTTAACAAATAAAAAAGAAGAATTTAAAACATTAAATGAAAATGTTATAAATATGTATGTTTGTGGACCTACAGTTAATAAAAGAACACATCTTGGTCACTTATATCCAGCAATATTTTTTGATACAGTATCTAAATACTTTAGATATAAAGGATATACTGTTAATTATGCTTCTAACTTCACAGATGTTGATGATAAAATTATTGCTTCAGCTTTAGAAGAAGGTGTAAGCGAAAAAGAAATAGCTGATAGATACGCTACTCTTTATTTAGAAGACCTAAAAAAAGTAAATTGCACTCCAGTTGATTATAGACCAAAGGTTACAGAATATATGGATGACATTATAAACTTTATAAGTTTACTTTTAGAAAAAGGATATGCTTATCAAGAAGGTAATGACATTTATTTTAGTGTTGATAAAGTTAAAAACTATGGAACACTTTCTAATCAAAAAATTGAAAACTTAGATTATGGCAACAGAATAGAAGTTGATAGTAACAAGAAAAATCCATATGACTTTGTATTATGGAAAAAAACAGAAAATGGGATAAAATGGGATAGCCCTTTTGGTGAAGGTAGACCAGGTTGGCATACAGAATGCGTTGTAATGATTAATAAAATATTTAATAGTAAAATAGACATACATGGAGGCGGAATAGATTTAAGATTTCCACATCATGAAAATGAAATGGCACAATCAGAAGCGGCATTTAATAACTCACTTGCTAGTTATTGGATGCACAATGGACATCTTTTAATGGATGGAGTTAAAATGAGTAAAAGTCTTGGAAATGTACTTTCACTAGATGATATTTTAAAAGAATATAACGCTAATACAATAAGACTTGCAATACTAAAAAATCATTATAGACTTCCACTAAACTTATCAGATAATTTATTTTCTGAAAGTAAAACTATTGATGATAAAATCAAAAATTCTTTAAAACAAGCAAACTTACTACTTCAAATTAATAATATAAATACAAATAATATATTAAAAGATGAAACATTTGAAAAATATATGGATGATGACTTTAATACATCAAACGTTATTACATATTTATTAGATTTAGTTAAAACACTTAATATTAAACTAAGAGAAAAAAATAACACAGAAGTTTCACAATTATTTGATAGAATACTTATTATAACAAATGTTTTAGGACTTAATTACAATTTAATAACACTTACAGAAGAAGATAAAGAAATATATAATAATTGGAATATTTCAAAAGAAAACAAAGATTTTGAAAAAGCAGATTATTATAGAAACTTACTTCAAGAAAAAAATATTTTATAGAAAGGATTTAAAATGGATTTAATACTAATTTTAATTATTATATTCTTACCATTAATAGCTAGCTTTTACATAAAAATTAATTACAATAAATATATAAAAGTAAAAACATCAAATAACTTAACTGGATTTGAAGTAGCAAGAAAAATACTTGATAAACATAATTTAAAAGATGTACACATAGTTAAAACTAATGGAACTATGTCAGATCACTACGATTCATCAAGAAAAGTAGTAAGACTTTCAAGTGATGTATTTGATGGAACAACTATTGCAGCAAATGCAATAGCGGCACATGAAGTAGGACATGCAATTCAAGATAAAGAAGGATACTTTTTTCTAAAACTAAGAGGCTTTATCTTTCCAGTTGTAAAAATTGCTTCAAGTATTGCGTACTATATAATATTTATAGGATTCCTACTTGAACTTATGGATCTTGCAAGACTTGGGATTCTACTTGTATCCCTTGGACTATTATTTCAAATAATTACATTACCAGTAGAATTTAATGCATCTAAAAGAGCAAAACAAGAATTAGAAAACAATAACCTTTTAAATCAAGATGAAATAAGAGGTACAAAAAAAATGCTTTTATCCGCAGCATTCACATATGTCGCAGGAGTCTTAGCAAGTGCACTTCAACTTCTAAGACTAATACTTATAACAAATAATAGAGATTAAGTTACTTTGATTTAATTCTACATATACTAAAAAAAAACAATTTATTGTTTTTTTTATATAATATTTATAATTATATTTTAAGTATTATTTTTTTATTTCTTATTAATATCTATTTCATGAGTATACTCTTCTATCTTTTCAACACTTACTCCAGTTATTTCTGAAATGTCACTATACTTCATATTCATCTTAAGCATTTTCATTATAAATTCTGATATTGTACTCTTTCTACCAGCCTTTTTTCCAGCTTTCTCTGCATCTAGTATTTCTAACTTCTTTAAATCATCCCATGTTGTTTGCAGTAGATTTATATCTGACATCTTATCATATACCTCCTTTCGTATTTTTTCTTTTACTTCTTTTTCGTATTTCATCTTTTCAATTATTTTAAATACTTTATCTATTTCTTCTACTTTTGTATTTAATAAATCACACCATAGTTTTAAATTATGTTCACTTTTAGTATACTTAAAACTCTCTTTATTGTCAATACCCACTTCTAT
>JAFQIC010000024.1 GCA_017397745.1 Bacilli bacterium | reverse complement strand
TACTTGAGAATTCAGCACACCGTCCGAGATATCGAACTTGGGCTGGATGTACAGCAATCCCTCCAACTGCTCGATGGTTGCCAGCTGACTCCGGTAAGCAAAAGTAGTGTTCAAATGGAGAAGAACTAACTTGGGATTTTCAAAATAGTAAGTTATCAATACAACCAATATCAAAAGATACAAGTTGTTATGTGAATTTTAATGAAAAATATTTTACTTTAACTGAAACAATGCTAGCTGCTGAAGAAGCGCAAAGCGATGTGAATATAGATTTTGCCTATACATCAGAAGGTTGTTCGGAAAGTACTTATAATAGTTCTACAAAAGAGTATGAGTGTTCAAGTTATAATGCAACCCAAGTAACAAATGGGCTTTATTATACAAGCGATTTAACAAAAACAGAAGGTGAAAAAGTAGTATATTACTATAGAGGCGCAGTAGAAAATAATTATGTAATATTTGGTACGCACCAAACAGAAATTAAAGAAGTTAGAGGATATTATTCTTCAACTAACTTTGATTATGGTTCATATGATACAATGCAAGAATGTAATATGACGTCTAAGTATAGTTATAATTGTACAGAATTTTCAATTGCTTCAAAAGATATGCCTATATGTTGGAGAATTGTCAGGACAGTAGAAGACGGAAGTGTGAGACTAAGGTATGGAGGAGCGGCGGTATTGGACGGCGAAAAATATACTTGTCCACAAACAGCAGAAGATATTAAAATTGGATTTTCGTACTATTCGTATCATCAGAATTATAAAACTAGCTTAGTAAAACCTATTGTAGAAAATTGGTATAGAGATAATATTGCACCAAATACCTCGCTTGCAAATTTAGTTGAAGACACACCTTACTGCAATGACTTGAGATCATCGTTATTATATGATGAAACTTTGATAGGATATGACAGAATATCGGTATATAAAAACCCACAGTATAAATGTGAATATTCTGCATACGGATATACCGTGGCAAAAGGAGATTTAACGTATCCTATAGGATTACTTACCGCTGATGAGGCCGCTTATGCAGGAGGGGTATATAACGTAGGTAATTCGAGTTTTTATTTAAATACATTAAAACCATATTTAACTATGACACCACAATATCCTTATTTGATAGATGACGATGCGGTTATTTTCACTGTTGGAGAAATTTATGCATCTATTAGTTATTATGCTACTTATACGAATTTAAAAAATTCTTTTGTTCTGCCAGTCATATCCCTTAAAAACGAAGCAAAAGTAAAAAGTGGAACAGGACTATATAACGATCCGTATATAATTAAAACAAATTAAATTATTATATTATATTAAGTTCATTAAATGTAACGTTTAGTGAATTTTTTTATATGTAAACTGCATAAAATAAAAAGAAGTTAAAATTGTAAAAAAAAGACTTGATTTCTTGGCAAAATTGTTATAAAATTAACTTCGTATGACTGCGTTGAAGCGCAAGGTTGCTGATACACTAGGGTAAGTTGTATAGTAAAATCAGGTTAATTTGCGTGGAGCGTGTCTATCAAGAGTAGACGAGGAGGAATAAGATATGTCAAATACTAAAGTTCGTATTAGATTAAAAGCGTTTGATCACAGAAATATTGATAAAGCGGCTGCTAAAATAGTAGAGACTGTTAAAAGAACTGGAGGAGTTGTTAGTGGACCTGTACCACTACCTACAGAAATTGATAAAATTACCATTTTAAGAGCTGTTCATAAATATAACGATGCACGTGAACAATTTGAAATACGTACACACAAAAGACTAATTGATATTGAAAATCCAAAGAAGGAAACTGTAGATGCACTTACACATCTAGATTTACCTAGTGGAGTAGATATCGAAATTAAATTATAAAAATAAAGAAAGTTGGAGGAAAAAATGAAAGGAATCTTAGGAAAAAAAGTTGGAATGACTCAAATATTCACAACTGATGGAAAACTTATACCTGTTACTGCAATATATTGTGAACCAAATGTAGTTCTTCAAGTTAAAACAGTAGAAAAAGATGGGTATAACAGTATTCAATTAGGTGCTTTCTCTAAAAAAGAAAAATCATCTAATAAGCCTGAACTTGGGCATACAAAAAAAGCTAAAGCTGAACCTAAGCGCTTCTTAAAAGAAATCAGAGGATTAGATGGAAACTATGAAGTGGGGTCAGTAATAAGCGTTGATACATTTGAAGCGGGAGAAATTGTTGATGTAACTGGCACATCTAAAGGAAAAGGGTTTGCTGGCGTTATAAAAAGACATAATCAAGCTAGAGGACCAATGAGCCATGGCTCTGATTATCACAGAAGAGTTGGTTCAATGGGACCAATGAGACCAATGCGTGTTTTAAAAGGTAAAAAATTACCAGGACACATGGGAAATGAACAAGTAACTATCCAAAACTTAGAAATAATAAGTGTGGATATGGAAAATAACTATATATTAGTTAGCGGAAATGTTCCGGGAGCAAAAGGATCATATGTTCTTGTTAAATCTTCTATTAAAGGACTTCCTAAAAAAGAAGCAAAAGAACTAGTTACATATGAAGTTATCGAAGAAGTAACTGAAGAAATTAATGAAAATGCTGAAGCGGTAGTTGAAGTTGCTGAAAACACAGAAGACGTTCTTGAAGAAAACGTAGAAACT
Source organism: Bacilli bacterium (assembly GCA_017397745.1). Taxonomy (GTDB): domain Bacteria; phylum Bacillota_I; class Bacilli_A; order RF39; family UBA660; genus RGIG1840. Next base: position 16,487 of record JAFQIC010000024.1, on the reverse strand, counting down.
ACTGAAGAAAATGCTCCAGAAACTAAGGAGGCAGAATAATGGCAAAAACAGTAGTATATAGCTTAAACGGAGAAAAAGTAAAAGACTTAGAACTAAACAGTAAGGTTTGGGATATAGAAGCTAATGAAGTTGTATTAACTGATGCAATTAAAGTTCAAGTTAATAGTGAAAGACAAGGAACTGCAAAAGTTAAAACAAGAGCAGAAGTTAGTGGTGGTGGAAGAAAACCATGGAGACAAAAAGGAACTGGTAGAGCTCGTCAAGGTTCTATAAGAAGTCCTCAATGGAGACATGGTGGAATAGTATTTGGACCATCTCCAAGAAGTTATGAAATTAAACAAAATAAAAAAGAAAGAACTTTAGCATTAAAAAGTGCTTTATCTCTTAAATATCAAGAAAAAGGTTTAATTGTAGTAGAAAACTTAAATTTAGAAACTAATAAAACTAAAGAACTTGCTAAAACGTTAGAAACATTAAAAGCAACCGGAAAAACATTGATAATATCTAATGAAACAGTTGAAAACGTGATGTTAAGTGCAAGAAACAACAAAAACATAAGTTATGCTGCGCTAAACGAAATAAATGTTTACGATTTAGTAAATAATGCTTTTCTTATAATAGATGAAGCTAGTGTTAAAAAATTAGAGGAGGTGCTAGGATAATGAATTTTGATATAATTAAAGCACCAGTTATTACTGAAAAAAGTCAAGCTTTAGCGGCTAATAATACATATGTATTTAAAGTTGACAAAAAAGCAAATAAAACACAAATAAAACAAACTATAGAAAAGAAATTTGGAGTTAAGGTTAAAAGTGTTAATACACTAAATACTAAAACAAAAAATAGAAGAGTAGGAAGATACACTGGAAAAACTGGTGGTTATAAAAAAGCTATAGTTAGTCTAATGGAAGGCTCTAAAATAGAGTTTTAATTAGGAGGATAAAATGGCAATAAAGAAATTTAAACCAGTAACAGCTGGAACTAGACATATGACAACTCTTGTTAATGATGAAATAACAAAGTCTACTCCAGAAAAAAGCTTATTAGTTAAGAAAAATAAAAAATCTGGTAGAAATAATCAAGGTAAAATAACTGTTAGACATAAAGGAGGCGGCGCTAAAAGAAAATACCGTGTTATAGATTTCAAAAGAAATAAAGACGGTATTAAAGGAAGAGTTGCTTCTATTGAATATGATCCAAACAGAAGTGCAAATATAGCATTAATAAATTATTTAGATGGAGAAAAAAGATATATAATTGCTCCACAAGGACTTAAAGTTGGAGATGAAATAATAAGTGGAGAAAAAGCTGATATAAAAGTTGGAAATGCACTTCCACTTATGAGCATACCTGTTGGTACAGTTGTATGTTGTATAGAACTTACACCAGGAAAAGGGGCATCAGTTGCTAGAAGCGCTGGAACAAGTGCTCAAATTCTTGGAAGAGAAGATAAATATGTTCTTTTAAGACTTAAAAGTGGTGAACAAAGAAAAGTTTTAGGAAATGCAAAAGCAACTATAGGTGAAGTTGGTAATGCTGATCATGAACTAGTTCATTTAGGAAAAGCAGGAAGAAAAAGACATTTAGGTATTAGACCTACAGTTCGTGGATCGGTTATGAACCCTAATGATCACCCACATGGTGGTGGTGAAGGTAGAGCTCCAATTGGACGTAAAGGTCCTGTTACACCTTGGGGTAAACCTGCACTTGGATATAAAACAAGAAAAACTAAGAAAGCTAGTGAGAAATTAATTGTTTCTCGTGCTAAAAAATAGGAAGGGAAGAAACGTATGTCAAGAAGTTTAAAAAAAGGACCTTATGTTTTTGATAGATTACTTAAAAGAGTTAGAACATTAAATGAAAATGGTAAAAAAGAAGTAATTAAAACTTGGTCACGTCGTTCAACAATCTATCCAGACTTTGTAGGACACACATTCGCAGTACATAACGGTAAAGAATTTATTCCTGTATATGTAACAGAAGATATGGTAGGACACAAACTAGGTGAGTTCGCATTAACTCGTAAATTTGGCGGACACGCTGGTGACGGTAGTAAGAAATAAGGGAGGAAGTTATGGAAGCAAAAGCAATTCATAAAGGAGCTTTAATCGCCCCTCGTAAAGCTAGAATGACACTTGATTTAATTAGAGGTAAAAGTGCACTAGAAGCAAAAAATGTACTACTTACTACTAATACAAAAGCAAGTAGATTAATTAAAAAAGTTTTAGATTCAGCAGTAGCAAATGCCGTTAATAATAATGGTGCTGATGAAAAAGACTTAAAAATTACAGAAACATACATTAACGAAGGAAGAACATTAAAAAGATATAAAATTGGTTCTCGTTCAAATGTGGATAAAAGATATAAAAGAAGTTCACACATTATGATAAAAGTTAGTGATATGAAGAAGGAGGACTAGTAAATGGGGCAAAAGGTTAGTCCAGTCGGACTTAGAATAGGAATCAATAAAGATTGGGAAAGCAAGTGGTATGCTTCAAATAAAGATTTTTCTAAATATTTAAATAAAGATATTAAAATTAGAGAATATTTAGAAAAAGAACTTAAACATACTGGTGTTGCTTCAATAGTTATTGAAAGAAATAAAAAAAGAACAAACATTATAATTAATACATCAAAACCAGGTGTTGTAATTGGTAAAAAAGGCGAAGAAATCGAAAAAAGAAAAAAAGAATTACAAAAAATAACTGGTGAACAAATTTATATTTCAATAGTTGAAATTAAAAATGCTGATTTAAATGCTGCGTTAGTTGCTGAAAATATTGCAATGCAAATTGAAAATAGAGTATCATTTAGAGTAGCACAAAAAAGAGCTATTAGAAATACAATGAAAGCAGGAGCTAAAGGTATTAAAACTGCTGTTTCTGGACGTCTTGGTGGAGCAGAAATTGCTAGAACTGAAGGATATAGTGAAGGAACAGTACCACTTCATACTTTAAGAGCTGATATAGATTACGCTCATAAAGAAGCAGATACTATTTATGGAAAAATAGGTGTTAAAGTATGGATTTATAAAGGTGAAATTTTACCAGCTTCTAAAAAGGGAGGTGCAACTGATGCTAATACCAAAGAGAACAAAGTATCGTAAACCTCATAGACAAAGCTATGAAGGAAAAACTAAGGGTAACAAAGTTGTTTCTTTTGGAGAATTCGGATTAGTAGCAAAAGAAGGGTCATACATAACAGCTAGACAAATTGAAGCAGCAAGAATAGCTATGACAAGATATATTAAAGAATTTAAAAGAGGAAAAGTATATATAAACATATTCCCACACTTAGCAAGAACTAAAAAACCTGCTGAAGTACGTATGGGAAGCGGTAAAGGTAATGTTGAAGAATGGGTTGCAGTAGTAAAAGCTGGAAAAGTTATGTTTGAATTAGGAGACGTAACTGAAGAAATAGCAAGAGAAGCATTTAGACTTGCATCTCATAAATTACCTATTAAAACAAGATTTGTTAAAAAAGGTGAGGAGGCTTAAGTTATTATGGATATGAAAGAAATTAGAAAGTTATCAGATGAACAAATAACTAAAAAAATAACTGAATGCAAAGATGAATTGTTTACACTTCGTTTTGCAGCATCTACAGGTAACTTAGAAAAACCTCATAGAGTAAAAGAACTTAGACACACAGTAGCAAGACTTAAAACAGTATTAAAAGAAAGAGAGGGTGCTAATGAAAACTAAAAAACAAGAAATTATAGGTGTTGTTGTAAGCGATAAATGTGATAAAACAATAACTGTAGCTGTGGTTACAAGTAAAAAACACCCACTATATAAGAAAAATGTAAAAAACACTAAAAAATATAAAGTACATGATGAAGAAAATAAGGCTAAAGTAGGAGACACAGTTAAATGTGTTATGACTAGACCACTATCTAAAACTAAAAGATATGTATTAGATAGCATTGTGGAAAAAGCTGTTATTTTATAGGTTGAAGGAGGAAACAAAGTTATGATACAACCTGAAAGCCGTTTAAAAGTAGCTGACAACACTGGTGCTCGTGAACTACTAGTTATTAGAGTATTAGGTGGAAGTTTTGTAAGAAGCGGAAATATTGGAGATATTGTAGTTGGTACTGTAAAAAAAGCAATACCAAACTCTCAAATGGAAAAAGGTAAAGTAGTTAAAGCTGTTATCGTAAGAACTGTACAAGGTGTTAAAAGAGCAGATGGAAGTCATATTAAATTTGATGATAACGCATGCGTGCTTATAAAAGATGATAATAGTCCGATAGGAACACGTGTTTTAGGACCTGTTGCTCGTGAACTTCGTGATAAGAATTTCATGAAGATAGTTTCACTAGCACCAGAGGTATTATAGGAGAGAATTTTATGAAAATAAAAGTTGGAGATAATGTAAAAGTTATAACTGGAAGTTGTAAAAATAAAGAAGGGAAAGTTCTAAAAGTTTTAAGAAACGAAAATAGAGTTATAATTGAAGGTCTTAACAAAGTAAAAAAACATGTTAAGCCAAATGCAAACAATGAAACTGGAGGAATTTTAGAAATAGAAGCTCCTATTCATATGTCTAATGTAAAAGTTATTGATAAAAAAGCTGAAAAGAAAGAAAAAACTACTACACCTAAAAAGAAAAATGAAAAAGAAAGTGCAAAGTAGGTGAATTATGGAAACATTAAAAAAATTATATATTGAAAAAATTGTTCCAAGTCTAAAAGAAAAATTCGGATATACAACAGATATGCAAGTACCTCGTATTGAAAAAATAGTTTTAAATATGGGTGTAGGAGATGCAACTGTTGATTCTAAATATCTAGAAGCAGCACTTAAAGATTTAGAAGCTATTGCTATGCAAAAACCTGTTGTAACAAAAGCTAAAAAGTCTATAGCTGGATTTAAACTTAGAGAAGGAAATAAAATAGGATGCAAAGTTACTTTACGTGGTGACAAAATGTATGTTTTTCTAGAAAAATTAATTTCAATTGCACTACCAAGAACACGTGATTTTAGAGGAATATCTAAATCAAGTTTTGATGGAAGAGGAAACTATACTTTAGGAATAAAAGAACAACTTATATTCCCAGAAGTAGAATATGATAACGTAATTAAGGTAAGAGGTCTTGATGTTGTTATAGTAACATCAGCTAAGACAAATGAAGAAGGGTTAGAACTACTAACACAATTTGGCTTACCTTTTAGAAAGTAGAGGGAAACATGGCAAAGAAAAGTAAAGTAGTTAGTCAAAAAAGAGGTTCAAAATTTAAAGTTCGTAATTATACAAGATGTGAAAGATGTGGAAGACCTCACGGAGTATTAAGAAAATTTGGATTATGCCGTATTTGTTTTAGAGAACTTGCTTATAAAGGACAAATACCAGGCGTTAAAAAATCTAGTTGGTAAAAAGGAGGAATAAATAGTGACAAATGATCCAGTAGCAGATATGTTAACAAGAATAAGAAATGCTAATGCAATGAAATATAAAACTGTTGATGTACCTAGCTCAAAACTTATAAGATCTATAGCTGACATTTTAACAAGTGAAGGCTATATCGGTGGCTATGAAGTAGTAAAAGATAAAACTCCAGAAATGATTAGTTTAAATTTAAAATATGCGAAAGGAAAAGAAAGAGTAATCACTGGTCTTAAAAGAATAAGTAAACCAGGATTACGTGTATATGCAAAAGCTAGCGAAATGCCTAAAGTATTAAATGGACTTGGTATTGCGATAGTATCTACATCAGAAGGTTTAATGACAGATAAAGATGCAAGAAAGAAAAACCTAGGTGGAGAAGTACTTGCATATATTTGGTAAGGTGATGTTATGAGTCGTATTGGAAATAGAGAATTAGTAATTCCTGAAGGAGTTACAGTAAATGTTCAAAACAGCGAAGTAACAGTAACTGGTAAAAAAGGAAGTTTAAATTTTAAATATAAAGATTTAGTAGATGTAGAAGTTAAAGAAGGAAAAGTTTTAGTTACAAGAAAAAATGAAACAAAACAAGCTAAACAACTACACGGAACTACAAATGCAATTATATCTAATATGTTAATTGGAGTCTCAGAAGGATATAAAAAAGAACTTGAGATAAATGGCGTTGGTTATAAATTTACTGCTCAAGGATCTAAACTTCAAATAAGCGCAGGATATTCGCATCAAGTTTTATTAGATGTTCCTGCAGGACTTACTATTGAATGTCCATCAAATACTGAAGTTATAATCAGTGGAATTGATAAAACTGCTGTTAATGAATTTGCTGCAGTAGTAAGAAGAGTTAGAAAACCTGAACCATATAAAGGTAAAGGAATTAAATATAAAGATGAATTTATTCGTCGTAAAGAAGGAAAGAAAGCTGCATAGGGAGGAGTAGAATATGATAAAAAAAGAATCAAGAAATAAGACTCGTAAAGCAAGACATGCTAGAGTTCGTTCTAAAGTTTTTGGAACAAGTGAATGTCCAAGATTAAATGTTTTTAGAAGTAACACAAATATTTATGCACAAATAATTGATGATGAAAATATGAAAACATTAGTTAGTGCTTCTTCTCTAGATATGCATCTAAAAGGTAATAATATCGAGACTGCAAAAAAAGTTGGAGCTGAAGTTGCTAAAAAAGCAAAAGCTTTAAAAATAAAAAATGTAGTGTTTGATAGAGGCGGATACAAATATCACGGAAGAGTTTTAGCACTTGCTGAAGCTGCTCGTGAAAACGGTCTAGAATTTTAAGGGAGGAAGTTTATGAAAGTAGATAAAAACGCACCTAAAAAAATATATGAAGAAAAAGTTATATCAATAGGTCGTGTTACCAAAGTTACAAAAGGTGGTAGAACTTTTAGATTTTCAGCTACAGTTGCTGTAGGAGATAGAAAAGGTAAAGTTGGTCTTGGTAATGGTAAAGCTAACGAAGTTCCTGAAGCAATAAGTAAAGCTATAAAAGCTGCAGAGAAAAATGTTTTTAAAGTTGAACTTGTTGATGATAGAACAATTTCTCATGAAGTTATCGGAGAATGTGGGGCTGCTAGAGTATTAATTAAACCTGCGAAAGCCGGTAGTGGTATTATAGCTGGTGGACCTGTTCGTGATGTACTTGACTTAGTTGGTGTAAAAGATGTTGTTTCTAAAAGTTTAGGAAGTAACACACAAATAAACACTGCAAAAGCTACAATTAATGCTCTTAAAAGTCAAAGAAGTATAGAGCACATCGCAGCTCTTCGTGGTAAGACAGTAGAGGAGATTAGAGGATAATGAAATTACATGAACTAAATAATCATCCTGGAAGCACAAAAAGAAGAAAAATAGTTGGTCGTGGACCAGGAAGTGGTAGAGGTAAAACTTCAGGACGTGGAGAAAAAGGTCAAAAAGCACGTTCAGGAGCTTCAATACCTGTATATTTTGAAGGTGGACAAAATCCATTATATAAAAGAATTCCAAGAAGGGGATTTTCAAATAAAAGATTCGAAACTAAATATGCTGTAATTAATGTTGAAGATTTTAATAAATTTGAGGATGGAACAGTTATTACTCCAGAATTATTAAAAGAAACAGGATTAGTTAAAAAATCTTTATCAGGAATAAAAGTACTTGGTAACGGTGAACTTAAAAAGAAAATTACAGTAAAAGCTAATGTATTTACAAACACTGCTATAAATAAAATTGAAAGTATTGGTGGAAAAGCTGAGGTGATCTAATATGTTTGCGACTTTTAAGCAAATATTTAAATCTACTAATAAAGATTTAAGAAAAAGAATATTATTTACACTAGGCGCGCTAACAATATTTAGTCTTGGAAATGCAATAACTGTACCTGGAATGAGTGCTATCACATCTGATTTAGGATTCTTAGAACTTTTAAATGCTATGAGCGGTGGAGGTCTTAAGCAATTTTCGATATTTGCACTTGGTGTCATGCCTTACATAACAGCCTCTATCATAACTCAACTTCTTCAAATGGATATTATTCCATATTTTAAAGAATTAAAAGAATTAGGTGAAGAAGGAAGAAGAAAAATAAATCAAATAACAAGATATTTAGGAATTATACTAGCATTTGTAGAAGGATATATATACTCAATAATGTTCATGGGAATGAACTCATCACCTATTGATTATCTTACAATTGCCACTATATTAACAGCTGGAACAGCTTTCCTATTATGGCTTGGAGATCAAATAACAAATAAAGGTCTTGGTAATGGAGTATCTTTAATAATTATGGCTGGTATAGTAAATACACTGCCATCAATGTTTATTCAAGCATATAAAGCACTTGTGCCAGAAGCATCAACATTATTAATTGGTGCATTATCATTTGCAATCTTCGTTATATTATATTTAGCAATAATTGTGGGAGTAATCTTTGTTCAAGAAAGTGAAAGAAGAATTCCTATTCAATATTCAAATAGAACAATAGCGGCTTATGGTAAGAAACAAACTTACTTACCTTTAAAAATTAACTCTGCGGGAGTTATGCCAGTAATATTTGCTTCAATGATATTTGCAATTCCAACAACTTTAGCATATTTTATAAAAAATGAAGGATTTCAATCTGTTGTTAATAACTATTTAACAACTAACACTGTAGTAGGATTTATAATATATGTATTATTTATAATATTATTTACTTATATTTATACATTTATGGTATTAAATCCAGAAGAAGTTGCTAAAAACTTAAATAATAGTGGTGCTTATATACCAGGAATTAGACCTGGAAAAGAAACAACTAAATATATTTCTCAAGTAATTGCAAGAATTACTTTTATGGGGTCTATATTTATTGCATTAATAGCGGCATCGCCTATAATATTTACAGCAGTTACAAATATGCCAAGTACAGTTCAAGTAGGAGGAACAAGCATACTAATAGTAATTGGTGTAATGATTGAAACTTATAAACAATTAGAAAGTTCAGTGGCTTCAAGAAATTATAATAGGAGGTAAAAATTGAATATTATATTTTTAGCAGCTCCAGGAGCTGGAAAAGGTACTCTTTCAGATATGCTTAAAGCAAAATATGGATATAACCATATTAGTGCTGGTGAAGTTTTAAGAGAAGAAGTCTCATCTGGTAGCGAACTTGGAAACGAAATAAAAGCTATTATTGATAAGGGAATGCTTATAGACGATGAACTTATGAAAAAATTAATGTTAAAAAAATTAAGTTCATTAGATAAATCTAAAAATTTCATATTTGATGGGTATCCGAGAACAGTTGTTCAAGTTAACCATTATAAAGAGATTTGCAAAGAACTTGAAATAGAAGAAGCATATGGAATATATCTTTATATAGATAAAGATGTAGCAATGAAAAGAGCTCTTGGAAGAAGAAATTGTCCTAATTGTAAAAGAGGATATAATATATATTCTGATGATTTTAAACCAATGGTTGAAGGAATATGTGATGACTGTAACGTGGAATTAATCTCTAGAAATGATGATAACGAAGAAAGTTTTAATAAAAGATTTGATACATACTTAAAAGAAACAGAACCTTTAATTAAAATATTTGATGTTGAAGGAAAATTAGTTGAATTTGATGCATTAAAGAATAGTTCTAAACTTTTTAGTGAAATTGAAGAATTTTTGGAGAAAAATAAATGATTACTTTAAAATCAAAAAAAGAAATAGAGTGTATGAAGTATGCCGGGATGGTTGCTTATTCTCTATTAGAAGAATTAAAAGATTTTATAAAAGTAGGAATTAGTACAAATGAAATAGATAAATATGTAGAAAACTATATCAAGAGTAAAGATTGTTATCCAACTTGTTTAGGTTATGAAGGATTTCCTAAAAGTGCATGTACTTCTATAAATGATGAAGTAGTACATGGGATTCCAAGTAATAGAAAATTAAAAGAGGGAGACATAATTACTGTTGATATAGGTGTTACATATAAAAATATGATTGTTGATACAGCATACACATACATAGTAGGTAGTGTAGATAAAAAAATATTAGAGTTAGTTGAAAATACAAAGAAAGCTCTATATGAAGGTTTAAATGTTATAAAAAGTGGAATAACTTTAAATGAAGTGTGCAAAACAATAGAAAAAAATGCAAATAAACATGGTTATGGTGTTATTAAAGAACTTACAGGACACGGTGTTGGATATGATTTTCATGAAGATCCCTATATACCAAATTATAGTAATAAAGATTCTGAAAGCATTATCCTAAAAAGTGGAATGACACTTGCTATAGAACCAATGTTTAGTTTAAATAAAGAAGAAGTGTGGATGCTAGAAAATGGTTGGACAATAAGTACAATAGATAAAAGCCCAACAGCACACTTTGAACATACGATTCTTGTAACTGATAATGGTTATGAGATTCTAACAGGAAAGAGGGAATAAATGGCGAAGAAAGGCTATATTGAACTTGAAGGTAAAGTACTTGAAGTTTTACCTGGCGGCAGTTATAAAGTAAAATTAGAAAATGAGCACATAGTAGAAGCTTGCGTTTCTGGGAAAATACGAATGAACCTCATTCGCATTTATCCAGGTGATACTGTGCTTATGGAAATACCAATTTGTGATTTAACACGCGGGCGTATAATTTATAGAAAATAATGGAGGAAGAAATATGAAAGTAAGACCATCAGTTAAAAAAATTTGTGATAAATGCAAAATAATAAAAAGAAAAGGTAAAGTTTGGGTAATATGTGAAAATCCTAAACATAAACAAAGACAAGGATAGGAGGAAACTATGGCACGTATTAAAAATATAGATTTACCAAAAGAAAAAAGAATAGTTATTGCACTTACATATATATACGGAATAGGCAATACTAGAGCTAAAGAAATATGTAATGAAGCAAAAGTATCTGAAGATATTAGAGTAAAAGACTTAACTATAGAACAAGTAAATAGTTTAAGAGCAGCAACTGAAAAATATACTTTAGTTGGAGACTTAAAAAGAGAAGTTGAAATGAACATTAAAACAAAAATGGAAATCAACTCATATCAAGGAACTAGACATAAAAAAGGTTTACCAGTAAGAGGACAAAGAACTAGTAGAAATGCTAGAACTCGTAAAGGAAAAGCTAAAACAATAGCTAATAAGAAAAAGTAGGAGGAAATTATGGCATATAATAGAAGAAAAAGAAAAGTTAAAAAATCAGTTCTTGAAGGTGAAGCACATATTCATTCTACATTTAATAATACAATAGTAACAATAACAGATAAAGAAGGGAATGTAGTAAGTTGGGCGTCATCTGGAAGTATTGGATTTAAAGGCTCTAAGAAAAAGACACCTTTTGCAGCAGGTATGAGTGCTGAAGCAGCAGGAAAAACTGCAGTAGAAAACGGAATGAAAAAAGTTGAAGTTTTCGTAAAAGGTATAGGTGGAGGACGTGAAACTGCGATTCGTTCACTTCAAACAGCAGGTCTAGAAATAACAGCTATTAATGATGTAACACCAATTCCTCACAATGGATGTAGACCTCCAAAAAGAAGAAGAATGTAAGAAAGGGGAATGTTTATGTTGAGATTTGAAAAACCAGAATATAAAGTAGTTGAATATGTAGATAATAATTTTTATGGAAAATTTGTACTTGAACCATTAGAAAGAGGATTCGGAACAACTTTAGGAAATGCGCTTAGAAGAGTAATGCTTTCAAGCCTTCCTGGGAGTGCAGTTACAAGTATTAAGATTGAAGGAGTTTTACATGAATTCCAAAAAATCGATGGTATAGTTGAAGACGTAACTGAAATAGTATTAAATTTAAAAAAATTAGTACTTAAAAATCATTCTGATAGTGATCAAATTCTTCATTTAAATGTTTCTAAAGAAGGAGAAGTAAAAGCATCAGATATTGAAGCAAATTCAGATATAGAAATTATAAATCCAGATTTAGTAATAGCTACATTAGAAAAAGGTGGAAGTCTTGATATGAAAATGACAGTTAGCAATGGAAGAGGATATGTTGATGCAAAAGAAAATGCTAAACTTATGGGAGAACTTCCAGCTGGTGTTATAACTATAGATTCATTATATTCACCAATAGATAGAATAAGTTATGAAGTAGAGCCTGCTCGTGTAGGACAAAATTCTAACTATGATAAACTTATATTAAACGTTTATACTAACGGTGCTATGAATCCAGAAGAAGCAATTGCACTTGCAAGTAGAATACTAATTGAACATTTTGAAGTAGTAACAAATTTAAATAAAATTTCAGATGTTGCAGGACTTTTAACTGATAAAGAAGATGATCCGGTTTTAAAAACTCTTGAAACGCCAATTGAAGAATTAGATTTATCAGTAAGAGCTTATAACTGCTTAAAAAGAGCAGGACATCATTCACTAAGTGATTTAACTTCACTAACTGAAAGTGAAATGATGAAAATAAGAAATTTAGGAAAAAAATCATTAAAAGAAGTTATAGATAAGATAAAAGATATGGGACTTAAGTTCCGTGATGAAGATTAGGAGGGCACGATGGCATTATATAGAAAATTAAATAGAGAAACAAGAATTAGAAGAAGCATACTTTCAGGACTTACTAAAACAGTTTTAGAAAATGGTTATGTAGAAACTACAGAAGAAAGAGCAAAAGAAGCAAGAAAATTTGTAGATAAAATGATTACATATGCTAAAAAAGGTGATCTTATGAGTAGAAGAAAAGTTTTAGCTTTTGTTCATAACGATAAAGATTTAACAAAAAAATTGTTTAATGAAATAGCACCTAAATATAATGATAGAAATGGTGGATACACTAGAATAATAAAATTAAAAGAAAGAAGAGGAGACGACGCTTTAATAGTAAAATTAGAGTTAGTTTAAGAAATTACACACTAAAGTTTATTTTAGTGTTTTTCTTTTTAATAAAATTTATGGTATACTTACTTAGAGGTAATAATAAATGGAAAAGAAAAGAGAAATATATCTTGATTATTTAAGGATAGTATCAATATTTTGTGTTATAGGAATACATATAGTGGCTAAAAGTTGGTATAATACCCCAACTAAAGAATTATCTTGGCAAATCTTGAATATATATGATAGTTTATTTAGATTTTGTGTTCCAATTTTCATTATGATATCAGGTGCTTTATTTTTAAATAAAGATAAAAAAATTGAAATAAAAACTTTATTTAAAAAAAATATATTAAGAATATTTATTGCTCTTGTATTTTGGTCATTTATATATGCTGTATTTAAAAACTTGATAACTTATAAAGGCATTAATAAATTTGTTTTAGATAAAATATTAAATGCTTTTTTAATGGGTCATCATCATTTATGGTTTTTAAGTGCTATTTTAGGAATTTATTTAGCTATGCCTCTATTAAAAAAAATATGTGAAGATCGAAAATTAGAAAAATACTTAATAATTTTATCTTTTATACATACATCTTTAATACCTTTTTTAATGAACTTAAAAATATTTGATTTAATATTTAATGATACAATTTTTATGCTAGAAATACCTTTGGCAACAGGTTATGTAGGATATTATCTTTTAGGACATTATTTAAATACTTATAATATTTCAAATAAAAAAGAAAAATATATTTATATTCTCGGTATGTGTAGTTTAGTTTTTACAATATTAATAACTAGTTTAAGTTCAATAAAAGCACTAAAACCAATAGATACTTATTATGAATATTTATATGCTAATACTTATGTTTTATCAGTTTCAATTTTTATATTATTTAAATATAGAATATCTAAGATAAAAATTTCTGAAAAATTAAAAAACAAAGTAGTTAAACTTTCAAATTTGGTATTTGGAATATATTTAGTCCATGAAATATTTATTATAATTTTAGATCACTATCATTTTTTTAAACAGAATATTATGTATTCGTTATTAACACCTATATTTACAGTAATAATATTTATAGTAAGTTTATTAATAGTAATTATTATAAAGAAAATTCCAATGATAAATAAATATATAATTTAACAATATTTACATAAAAAAAAGAAAGTATTAATAAAATCTTTTAAAGGTATTTATTTTATGGTATATTATTCATATAAAGATAGAATGTGAGGCGGAAATGACAAAAAAGAATACTAAAGAAGTTAAAGAAAAAAAAGTTAATTTAAATAAAAAAGAAAAAAAGAAAAAACAATAAAGGAATGTTGTTAATTTTAGTTTAACAGAAGTAATAATAATAACTTTTATGACAGCAGTTGTTGTTTGTGTTTTAAGTGGCTTAATAGTTTATAATAATTATGGTAAAATTGCTTCTAAATATGAAGAAAATAATGACACAGGGTTAGTTGAATTTATTGAAACCTATAATCACATATTAGATAGTTATGTAGAAAAAATAGATAAAAATAAATTAGTCGATTATGCAATAGAAGGAATGTTTAATTATTTAGAAGATTCTCATACAGATTATTTAGATGATGAAGAAAGCTTATCGCTTCAAGACAAACTTAATGGTGAGTATACTGGTGTTGGGATAGAAATGATTGATAGTACTGAGGGATTATATATAACTAATGTTTTTGATAGTAGTCCGGCTCAAAAAGCAGGTCTTGAAATTGGGGATAAAATAATTGAAGTAAATGGAATAAGTGTCGAAGGAAAAGGTGGCTCGTATGTTGCTGATTTGATGAAAGATAAAAATGGAGAATTTGAAATTACCGTATTTAGAAATGAAGAAAATATAAAAATAAAAGTTAAAACAGGACATGTTACAATAACATCAGTTCATTCTGATATATTTGAAGAAGAAATAGGATACCTAAAAATTGATACATTTTCAGCAACAACATTTGAGCAATTTGAAAGTAAATTAAAAGATTTAGAAAAAGAAAAAATTAAAAGTTTAATTATAGATGTTAGAGATAATACAGGTGGATATTTAAATAGTGCATATGAGATTGCTGATTTATTTATAGAAAAAGGCAAGATTATATATCAGTTAAAAGATAAGTCTGGAAAAATAGAAGCGCATAAAGCAAAAACAAGTGATAAAAGAAATTATGATATAATTATTCTAACAAATGGGTCAAGTGCATCAGCAAGTGAAATTTTAGCAGCGGCACTTAAAGATAGTTATGGTGCAAAACTAGTAGGAACTCAAACTTTTGGAAAAGGTTCGGTTCAAGAAACAGAAACATTGTCTTCAGGAAATATGATTAAATACACAACAGCGTATTGGTTAACACCACTAGGAGTTTGTGTTGAAGAACAAGGAATAAATCCTGATGTTGAGGTAATACAAAATAATAAAACAGATATTGATGAACAATTAGATGAAGCTATAAATTTATTGAAAAAATAATGTAAAACAAAGAAAAAAAATAAATTTCTTTGTTTTTTTGTGATATAATACATATTGAGAGAGGAGAGCGCCCTTTATGAAAATAGAAAAAGGAGATACGCTCGTAATACATTGTTATAAACATAATGGCATGATTTATAAAACGTGGGAAAGTGCTCTTGTACTTGAAAATAACAAAGATTATATTATATTAGGTAATGATAAAGTTCTTGTAACAAAAAAAGATGGAAGAACCTGGAAAACAAAAGAACCGGCTATAATGTTTTTTTATAAAAATAGATGGTTCAATATAATTGCGCAAATAAAATCTAATGGACTTTTTTATTATTGTAATATAGCAAGTCCTTATATTATTGAAGATAATATTCTTAAATACATAGACTATGATCTTGATCTAAGAGTATTTCCGGATAAATCATTTAAAATACTTGACAGAAATGAATATAATTATCATAGAAGGATAATGAGATATCCAAAGGAAGTGAATATAATAATTAAAAGCGAGCTATCATCACTTATTGATATGAAAAAAATGAAAAAAGGTCCGTTTGATGAAAATTTTATAAAAAAGTATTATGAAATTTATAAAAATCTTATAAAATAAAATATTATAAAAGTAGTAATATTTTTTTTATTTATTCATATATTAAAATGTAAATAATATAAAATTATATAAAAATAACGCTTTTTTAACCGATTTTATGCGGTTTTAAAAAAAATTGTCAAAAAATGAAAAAAAATTTAAAAAAAGTGTTGACATTGCAAATTTATAATGTTATATTATTAAGGCAACTTGAGAAAACTGGCAAAAAAAATGATCTTTGAAAACTAAGTAAAATGAGAGTTTCAAGCTAGGATTAAATTAAAATCAATTCTTTAGATATAAAGAACAATGTTTTTTATTGAGAGTTTGATCCTGGCTCAGGATTAACGCTGGCGGCATGCCTAAGACATGCAAGTCGTACGAAGAGCCCCACTGAAATTTGAATGAAGTCTGAGAGCTTGCTCAAAGATGGAATGATGATGGATGTGGATTCTGCTCTTAGTGGCGGACGGGTGAGTAACACGTGGGTTATCTGCCTTTAAGACCGGGACAACAGTTGGAAACGATTGCTAATACCGGATGTGATCTACGGATTAAAGAAGCCTCTAAAGCTTCGCTTAGAGATGGGCCTGCGGTGCATTAGCTAGTTGGTAGGGTAATGGCCTACCAAGGCGACGATGCATAGCCGAACTGAGAGGTTAATCGGCCACACTGG
>JAFQIC010000023.1 GCA_017397745.1 Bacilli bacterium | reverse complement strand
TTCATTATTTACAAATGTATTTGTTAAGTTTTCTATATCTATTGTATATTCTATTTCTACATCACCTTTATTTTCTACTGTAAATGTTTTTGTTACTGCTTGTCCTGGTAATGCATCTATCATTTGTATGTTTTGTGTATCTGTAAATTTTAGTCTTAGCTCTGCTAAGTCTACTACTGTTTCTCTTGCCTGTTCATTTCCTCCTACGCTTGCTGTGAAGAATGAATATGTTAGTCCCGCTGATACCGCAAGCGTCAGTACTACAAATATTATTCCTCCTATTGTTATAACTTTGTCCTTCAATTTATTCACCTCTTATGCTATAATAATTGTACTAAATTATCCCCCCCAGTCAAGCAAAATCACAAAGAAAAACAGTTAATTTTTAGTTAACTGTTTTGTTCTTATATTCCTTACATAACTTATCTAATTCATCTAATAGTTTTAGAATAATTTCTTTATCTGTAGTTCTAACACCACTAGCAAATTTATGTCCTCCACCACCATACTTCATAGCTATTTCATTTACTATAGGTCCTCTACTTCTAATATTAATTCTATAATTTTTATTTGTAGGATCATTTGTAACAAATACCCATACATATACTTCACTAATATTATTAAAGTCATTTATCATATTAGAAGCACTTGATATATCAGCATTAAAACTATTTATTATATCTTCATCAAGTTCTATATATGCAAATCCATTTTTTGTAACTTTTAAGTTTTCTGCGATATATCCCATAAGTCTAACATCTGAAATAGGTCTTTCATAAAGTTTTGTATAAAGTTTTTGAATATTTAATTTATTTTTTTCAATAAGATCCGCTACTTTTCTTAAAAGTTTAGCATCTGTTGGATGAAATAAAAATCTATTTGAATCAGCAACCATTCCTAAAAATAAATTCCCAGCAATATTTGTATTTATTTTTAGTTTTGTTTCATTTATTAAGTCTAAAACAAGTTCTGAAGCACTTCCAACTTGATCATTTATTAGTTCTATTTCACCATATTTTTCAATGAAAGGGTGATGATCAATTTTTATTACATTTTTATATTCTTCTATATTTAGTCCATCTATTCTTTTTTTATCAGGAACATCTAAACATATTACAAGTGCATTTTTATCTAAAGATGTTATTTTATCCATAGGTCCAAAACTTTTAAATTTTGCTACTGACGCTCCTATTGCATATACTTCTTTATCTGGAAAAGTAAGTTTAATAGATTCTCTTAAAGCAAAAGAAGAACAAATAGCATCTGGATCTGGTCCTATATGTCTTGCTATATATATAGTATTAAATTTTTTTATCTCACTATATATTTTTTTATTTAAGCTATTCACTTATTTCTCCTATTTTATAAATTCATATGTATCTTTAGCTATCATTAATTCTTCATCTGTAGGAACTAGATAAACTTCTATTTTAGAATCATCTGTTGATAACTTAGTAAATTTACCTTTTAATCCATCATTTAATTCATTATCAATTTTAACACCTAAACAAGCAAGTCTTTCACATACTAGTTTTCTTATTAAATAACTATTTTCTCCCACACCAGCAGTAAATGTTATAACATCTGCTCCTTCAAGTAAAGTATTATACATTGACACATAATTAACAATTTTCTTTACATACATATTTATAGCAAGGACACATCTATCATTTCCATTTTCATATCCTTCTTCTATATCTCTTAAATCACTTCCAGCATCACTTATCGCAGTCATACCACTTCTTTTATTTAAATCACTTATAACTCCATCAAGTGAATCTCCTGTTTTATCCATTATATATGGAATAATTCCCATATCAACATCTCCACATCTTGTTCCCATCATAACACCAACTGTTGGAGTAAATCCCATACTTGTATCTATACTTTTACCATCTTTAATTGCACATATACTTGCACCATTTCCTATATGACAGTTAATAACTTTTAAACCTTTTTTAATATTATTTTCAACAAATTCACTTACATATTTATGAGAAGTTCCATGAAATCCATATTTTCTTACACCATATTTTGTAAACCATTCAAATGGTACTGGATATATAAATTCTTCTTTATCCATAGTTTGATGAAATGCAGTATCAAAAACAGCTACTTGTGTTACAGTTGGAAGTATATCTGTAAAACTTTTTATTCCAACTAGATTTGCTGGATTATGAAGAGGCGCTAAAGGTACAAGATCTTCAATAGTTTGTAGTACATTAGCATCTATTACAACGCTATCACTATATACATCTCCTCCATGAACAACTCTATGTCCCACTCCTTTAATTTCATCATAAGAAGAAATAATATTTAAACCAATTAAATCATCTAAAAGTAATCTAACTGCACTTCTGTGATTATCTAAAATAGCATCTTTTACTATTTTTTCACCATTATATTTAATTGTATAAAAACTTCCTTCTCCTCCTATTTTTTCAAAAGTTCCACTTACAACAACTTTTTCTTCTGGCATTTCAATTAAAGTAAACTTTAAAGATGAACTACCAGCATTAATACTTAATATTTTCATAAAATAACCTTCTTTCTTTAGTCAATTATATCAAAATATAAAATAAAAAAAAAGAAATTAGTCTTAATTTAACAAATTTCTTTAACCTATTTTTTTACTAAGTAGTTCTAAACTTCTAATAGGATCTTCAAGAAGTACTTCTGATAAATATTTATTTTTTCTTAATTCCTCTATAAACATAATTTCTTCTTTTGACATAAATACTTTTTTAATTCTTTTATTTTTAATAGATACTATTTTATCATGACCAATTAAATAATCTGCAGAAATACCAAAATAATTAACTAAATCTATTAAATTTTCTATAGTTGGTGTACGATTTCCTTTTTCATAACAACAAATTGTAGCTTTTGTAACATTTAAAATTTTACCAAGTTCGCTTTGGGTAAGTCCTCTATTTATTCTTAATTCCTTTAATCTTGATCCATCAATCATTCTTTTCACCTCTTTAAATTTCTATAAATACATTATAAACTAAAAATTAACTTTATGTTTAAAATTAATTTTTAGTAAACTTGTTTTTTTTATAAAAAAAACTACATATTTAATGTAGAATTTTTTATTCTTTGTTTAAAAATAATATTTTACTGAAAATGAGTATGTAAAGTTTTCCATTTTTTTAAAGATATTGATAACCAAAATGCATAAATTCCTAATGTTATAACACACAAGAATAACCATTTTATCCAATTTCCAAATAATTGAATAGCTTTACCATCAAAAATAAGACGTTTACCTTCTATTACAGTATGTTTAGTTTCCCATGAATATATCATACATAACGCCCAAGGATAACATATTCCTAAAGTAAAAATAGTAACTAAAAAGCCTAATATTTTCCACCCAATAAGCTGAAGTAAGCCTCCATCAAAATATGAATTCTTTTCCATAAACAACTCCTCCTTGTAACAATTATATCAAAAAAATTAAACTGATTAAAATTATTTTTAATTATTAATTATGTTGTTAATAATAAAAACTCTAAATAAAAATATATTCTCTAGTTAATATTCTTTCATCACTACAATACTCCATAATATATTTATCATTTCTTTTAACGATTATTATTCCAACTGTTGTATTTTCTTCAATTGTTTTTATATTTTTATCAATATAATTCATATAAGTTTGAATTTGGCCTATATGTTCTTTTTTTAATTCCGTTATTTTAAGTTCTATAACAACATACTTTGGAAACCACTGGTTTCCAAAAGTCATCTTTAAATGTTTGATATAGCTGACGCATATTTCTTAATGTTCTTGGATTATATTTTTTTCCTACATCTAATACTAACTTTTTAGATAATAATTGATTTCATTAATATTTTTAATTGGTAATAATATTAAACAATGACTCCAACTTAATTGTCGCACCAATGGCGCGACTTTTTCATTGCTCAACAATATATATAATTGTCGCATCTTAAATAACATTTTTTTATTATATATTTTCCCAATTTCATTCATCAATTTAAGCGAATATTTTCCAATTACATCTTCGCCATAATGTTTTCCCGCATCACTAAGTAATTTTCCTACTTCAAAATAAGTAATTACTCTATATCTTTCTTTTGAATAGTCTTTTACTTTAGCATATATTTCACTATCAATTAATTTATTTTTTATTTCTTTATAATAATTCATATTTCTCCTAATACTTTTTTATTTCTGTTTAAATAAACACATATTCTCTAGT
>JAFQIC010000022.1 GCA_017397745.1 Bacilli bacterium | reverse complement strand
TCTTCTTTTAAACGAATTTGTTCTTTTAAATCTTCTATTTCTGAAGAAAAATCAGTAGTAGCACTTCCACTACTAATTTTTCTTGCAGCATTTAAAGCATCTTCTGTTAAAAATCTAACTTGCTCATCAACATTAATTTGATCAGCAGGAAGTTCATTTCTTAATCTTCTTAACTCTGTTAAAATTTGTTCTTTATTCATTAGGTCCTCCTTACTTTTTATTCCTTACTTGCATTTTTGAAAGATATTTTATTTCACCATTCATTGCTATATCTTCAAGACTTTTTACATCGTATCCTTTATCTTGGAATGCTTTTATAAGAACATTTATATCTTCTGTATATTCTTTCATTATATTTTCATAATCTGTTGCTTTACTATTTTTAATTTCTTGAATTTTAAGTTTTACTTTAGTTTCTATAGTTCTTGTTCCAGCACTTCCAAGACTATATACAGGAGTAGTACTCCATTCTGTCCAATCAGTTGTTCTACTTTGATCTGATTTAACAGCACCTTCAGAAGGAGCAGTTGTAAAGTAATTTCCAGTTAAAGTACTTGCATTTTTATACCAGTTATATGCTGTTGCTTCTGTTGAAGCATCTTTTATATACTCACTTGATGGTGCACTTGTATAATATGTTTTTTCTCCAGCAGCCGTAGAACTTCCACTTGGATAATAACTTCTTGTCTCATTTTCAAACTTGTACCACTTATAATAATTTGCAGGTGTTTTTAAATTTTCACACACATCTGATAATCCTGTGCATTGAGTTCCACTATAACTCCAATCGCCATATTTAGCGCATGAAGAATTATCTGGTCGTAATGATCCTGTTTCACATTTATAACAAACTGTTCCACTTGAAGTCTTTGTTACACCACTATCACAGCTATAAAATGTTTCATATTCATAATCATGTTCAGGATGAGCATTTCTACTGTCCCCACATGGATAATATTCATTTGTAAATATTAGATCTTTAATATTTCCTGATTCTATTTGAT
This sequence comes from Bacilli bacterium, assembly GCA_017397745.1. GTDB lineage: Bacteria > Bacillota_I > Bacilli_A > RF39 > UBA660 > RGIG1840. Next base: position 8,099 of record JAFQIC010000022.1, on the reverse strand, counting down.
TTTTATAAGAACTTTCAATACATTTATACATTTTTGGTGCATTAAATGTTACTGGATCAGCAACTTTAGTAGCTGTTCTTGATCTACTAGCTACTGTATATCCTTGAGTAGTATCAGCATAAGGATATCCTTCTGGAGCTGTCATACTCCATCCATCATAGTAAATCTTATCGCCTGAGCCAACTATTTTATACCATTTATATGCAAGTTTCCCATTATCTTTGTTAGTATAACCATTCGCTGGAGAAACTATATATAATTCTTTACCAGCACTTATAGTATCATTTGGGTAATAAAGTTTCGCAGTTTCATACCATTTATATTGTACTTCTTTATATCTATAATAAGTAGTTTTTTCTAAAAGTTTATAATTTTCATATGGATTTTTATCTCCATACCATATTTCAGTCACATTACCAAGTTCTGTACTATCTTTTTTTAGAACTTGCGCCATATAAGAATATTTAATATCTGTTTCATCTTCTTTAATATCATCTAAATCCCCATCAGCAAATTCATCATATAAATCATCTGATTTAAATTCTTCACACGAAAGAATTGGTACATAATGAGTTTTTCCATTTTCTAGTAAACAAACTTTTACATAAGTATCTTCTCCATCACAATTTTCATAATCGTCTGGGTCAATAAGTCCTTCACTTATTAATTTACTTAATGATACTTTTTCACAACTAGATTTTGCTTTTGGAACTTCATTAGTATTATACTCATAATATTCCTTACCTGCATCTAATAATGTTTTTTCATAATCAAACTCTTTACTTCCTCCATTACCACAAGACCTAAGTAAAAGTAAAATGATTATTATAATACCTATAATAATTAATACTGTAAGTATTATTTTTTTGTTTCTTGATGACTTATCATCTTCATCATATTCAGAATTATCTACATTTTGTTCATAATCTTCATAATTTTCATTCATACAAAAAATCTCCATTTCCTAAATTATTATACATTTATGATATCATATATTATTGAAAATATCAAAAGGTTTTTATTATTTTTTTCGACATTTTTGATATCACTAAAAAAAATCATTGATTTCTCAAAGAATTTTCTTTATTTTTTCAATGATTTTATTATTATAAACATAAGGTTTCTTCACATCATTTTCATTCATTAAATGTTCTTTTAATGAATTATAAAGCCCATTTTCATCATTTTCGCATATCACTTTATTTTCATAATCTTCTAAAACTTCACTAACAGCTGTATTAGTTGAAATTACTTTTTTACCCAAAATTTTTGCCTCTAAAGCCGTCATACCAAAACCCTCATAAAATGATGCTGACAGTAAAACTTCTGCATTTTTTAAATAAGGATACGGATTTTCTTTTGCTCCTAAAAGAATAAAAGTCTTATCAAGTTTTTTTTCTTTTATTAAATCGCTAATTTCATTTTTTAACGGTCCTTCTCCTATAACATAAATGTAATGTATTAATCCTTCAGTTATTAATTTCTCGTGAACACTCAACAGTCTTTCATAACCTTTAGCTTTAACAAATCTTCCTATTACTAAGAAATTAGGACTTTTATATTTAAAATCAATAAATTCTTTTGTTTTATTTAATATTCTTTCTTCATTTATATAATTTTCTATTACTAATTCTTTCTTTAAAAAAATATTTTTAAATTCTTTATCAAACTTTTCTTTAATAAAATTACTCGGAAAAATAATTTTATCGTAATTCATATAATTCTTTTTATACTCTTTAAGTTTATTTTTAGAATAATGCTTTGTTAAATCTGTATGAATCCAAGCAACTTTATATTTTTTTACATTTGAAAATAATTTTGTAATAGGACCTTCTAAAAAAGCAATTATAGTATCTTTATCTTCTAATTTATCGTTTATTTTATTTTTGTAAAATCCTAAAAATAATTTTAAACTAATCATTTTTCTTTTAAATATATTTAATTCTTCAAAACTTTTATCTAATAATGAACTTATTTTAATATTACTATTTAATTCTTTTTCAAAAATACCACCATTATATATAGTAAAAATTTCTATATCATAATAAGAAGATAAATTATTTACAAGATCAACTAAAACTCTTTCAGCTCCACCAATTCCCAAATTTGTTATTCCAAATAAAAGTTTTTTCATTTCACACCTCTTAATTTTTGCGTTTCTATTAATAAAAGCGTATTAATAATAAAAAGTACAAGCATAACTGAAGTGTTAAAATAAGTGTGTCCTGATGTATAAGCAATTGCCATACTCATAAAAGATGACATAATAAGCATTACAAATTCAATTTTTATTTTCTTAATATTTTTTATTGCTAGAATTATTGAATAAACAAGAATTATTAAAAATGGACAAAAGAATAATATTAAACCCAATAATCCAAAGTTAAATAAAAGTGCTGGCATTTCCATTTCAAGTGTCAATGCTCCCATATTTGCTAAGTAACCATTCCCAAATAATTTTAAAGCTATATTCTTTTGATTTTTATAAAGATAATAATGATATAAAAGTTGTTGTTTTCTTAAATCAGTACTTCTAGTTTTATTTTTAGTAGTATATTGATCAAGTGAAACTATCGCATCTATTTGTTCATCACTTATAAAACCTTCCTGAATATTTCCCTTTTCAATATCTTCTTTTAAAAGTATGAAATCATAAGCCATATAAATTGGTTCATCAGTTTCTTCTACAGGATTTTTCCCATCCCAATTTTCAAGCATTTTTCTTTTTTCTATTGCCATTGAACCTACATTATATATAACTATAAAAACTATTATTAGAGAAATAGAAGAATATAATAAAATCTTCTTATTAAATTTAATTTTTTGTATTAAAGAAAGTAAAACTAAAGAAACTACATAAACTATTAAAGTTAAAATACTTCCATACATCCCCACTCTTGTTCCAAGAATAAATATTAAATATAAGTAATTACTTATTAAAAATACAGATTTTAATATAATATTTTTTTTATCTTTAAATATATAAGGAAGAAGTAAAAATAAAGAAAGTACTAATACTCCACCTACAGTTCCACCTATGCTAAACCAACCTTTATATCCTATTCCTTCAATATATGTAAATTCTGATGTGTTTGTTATTAAAGCTATATACAAAGAAACTATATAAATTATATTAAATATAAATAAATACTTATATAACTCATTTTTACCATCTTTAAAAACATAATAAAATAAATACATACAAAAAATCAGATAGATGTAGTGAAGCAAATAAGTTGCTTCATAAAATGTATTTCCATATGCAAAAGCATTAAGATTTTTTTCATATAAATATAAATGCATTAAAGAATACACTAAAAATACAAGACCTAAAATAAATATTTTTTTTCTTTCATCTTTATCTTTAAAAAAGATATAAATTATTAAACTAAATGGAATAATAAGTCTGAGTAAAGAAGAAAGAGAAAAACCAAATACATCTACTCTACCTACAAGCATATCTAAAAAAGCATTTAAAATAATAAATATATATAATATTTTTTTCATTTTTTCTTTATTCATTTTACAAACCTCATTAAAAAAGCAACTAAATTATAAGTACATTTATTAATAGTCCTCATATATATTTTTTTCAGTCCTTTTCCTTTTAAATATTTATTCTTTTTAAAATTTGGATATTTATTATTTAATAAATTATAACCTTCTTTTAAGATTTCTTTTCTATCTTTTTTATTTTTTATATGAGATGCCCTTTTTAAAGAACTAAGGAGAATAAATCTTGCATAATTATACTCAAGTTCTTCAAAATATTCTTTATATAAGTTATTTTCTTTATAAAAAGCTTCTACTTTTTCAAGAACTTTATAAATATCACTTACTTTTTTATTTTGATTATTAATAATTGAAGTACTTCTTTGTATATAATGATAGAATATATCATCTACAAAACACATTTTTTTTATAAATGGAAAAAGTGAAAATGTAAATAAAATATCTTCATATCTAAGTTTTTCTTCAGCAAATCTTATATTATTTTTTATAAGTAATTCTCTTTTATATATTTTATTAGGAGCTAGTACCCTTATATGTGTAAGAACACTTTTATCTAAATTATAGTTTTCTTTTATATCAAATTTTTGTTTATTAGGCCACTCCCAAACAAAATTACACTCACATACATCAGCATCTTTCTTTTCACATTCTTCAACCATTTTTTCAAACATATTTGGTTCTATATAGTCATCACTATCTACAAATGCTATATATTTTTTGCTTGATTTTTCTATTCCCAAATTCCTAACATATCCAAGACCTTTATTTTCTTTATTATTAATATATTTAAATAAACTAGGATATTTTTTCACATATTTTCTTATAATACTATCGGAATTATCTTGACTACCATCATTTATTACAATAATTTCAATATCTTTTATAGTTTGACTTAAAAGTGAAGTAAAACATATTTTCAAATATTTTTCACTATTATAAACAGGTACTATTACACTTATTCCATTCATTTTGTCACCATTTTATAAAAATTATAATTAATAGATACTAATAACTTTTTTATTTTTCTTTTTAAGTTATCACTCATTAAATATTTATGTACTTTACGTTTTTTAAGTTCTTTTATAAATTCTTTTTTATCTTTTCCTTCAAGTTTACTAACATCATTTAATACTACATTAGATAAAAAACTAAAAGTCAAATCTTTTATTTCACCCTCATACTTACTAAAATATTTAAACAATTTATCATAATGTGATAATTTATCATATACATTTCTTTTTATTTTTTCTTTATCTTTACTTCTTATTATACTATTAGGGGTTAAAACTACATGATAAAGAGGTTTATCTATAGATATCATTTTTTCAGCTTTAGATATTATAATAGGAACAAGGCCGAAATCTTCGTGATGTTTATTTTCATCAAATTTAAAATTATTTGACACATAAAATTGCCTATTATATACATAAAAACAAGCTGCATCAAAATTGTTAGAATTTGAAATAAATTTTTTTAATATATTAATTCCTTTATCAATATTTGATGAAACTTTATGAAATATTTTTATAACTTTTCCGTTTTCTATCTCATCATTAGTAAAACTTAGTAAATCTATTGTATCTTGAAGATAAGGATCAATTACTTCTAAAAATTTTTCATCAATATAATCATCGTTATCTAAAAAGATAATATATTCACCTTTAGCTTCTTTTACTAAATCATTTCTACTAACAGATAATCCTCTATTTTTTTCATGTCTTAAAAATATAACACGACCTTCATACTCTTTAATTAAAGGTTCAAAGTCTTCAGTACTTTTATCATCAAGTACTATAATTTCAAAATTTTTTATTTTTTGTTTTAAAACTGATTCAATTGCTACTTTAGTATCTTTTACTCTATTAAAGGCTGGAATAAGAAAACTATATTTTATCATTTCACCCTCCTCTTTTTTACCTTTATTATAACTTATTTGCCGCCAAAAAGAAAATAGAATTTATAATTTTTAGAGATAATATATTTTTTAATCTTATTAAAAAAAGTATTTTCAAGCAAAAACTTATGAACTTCTCTTTTCTTAAGTTCTCTAACAAAATCTTTTCCATCCTCACCCAAAAGTTTATTTACATCACCAAGTATTTCATTCGCAAGGAAACTATAAATATAATCTTTATTTTCTTTCTTAATTTTCATTTTAGATATTTTTTTAATTAAATTATCATAATGGTATAGTTTATCGTAAATATTTTTCTTTAATCCTTCAGTTCTATTAGGTCTTACCAAACTATTCTTACTTAAAACAACAGTATATAAAACATCACTTAGAGAAACTACTTTTTCTGCTTTTAAAAGTATTAAAGGAGTAAGAGCAAAGTCTTCATGATTTCTATTTTTTTCATATTTAAATTTATTTGATTTAAAAAACTTAGTATTGTACATATAACAAACAGGAGTATCAAAACTACTTGAATCTTTTATCCACATTGTTATAAGTTCTTCACCACTTATAACACTACTTTCTCTTTTTTTAACATCTCTTATAAAATTTCCATCAATATCTTTTTCTTTATAACAAAAACACAATAAATCTAAATCATTCTTATTTGAAAGATATTTATCACATTTTTCAAGAAGTACGTCTTCTATATAATCATCACTATCAACAAAAGTAAAATATTTTGTTTTAACTTCTTTAATTAAATCATTTCTAGATACACTTATCCCCATATTCTTTTTATGTTTAATAATTTTTATTTTACCTTTATATTTTTCTTCAAGTATTTCTAAAGTATTATCTTCACTTTTATCATCAAGAACTATAACTTCAAAATCTTTTATAGTTTGAGAAAAAATAGAATCTAAACATTTTTCTATAGAATCTTTTCTATTCCATGTAGGAACTAAGAATGTATATTTTTTTCTCATTAATTACTCCTCTTTTCTATTAGCTCTTCTAAATCTAGAAGTATATTTTTTTCAAACTCTTCAAAATCAAATTTATTTTTTACTTTTATACCTTTTTCAAAAAATTCTTTTAATGCTTCTGTTACAGATTCTATATTATTATCTACTATATTACCATAATCTTTTAAATCAAAATACTTATTTGAAGAAGTAAACGTTGATATAAAAGGTTTTGATAAAATCATAGCCTCTACAAGTACTACTGGAAAACCTTCATATAAAGATGTAAGTATTACTAAGTCACTATTTTTTATATAAGGATATGGATTATCTTTTTTACCAAGAAGCTTTATTTTATTTCTAAGTTTTTTCTCTTCAATCAGTTTTTCATATAAATTTTTATCAGGTCCATCTCCAATAATTAAGCATTCATAATTATCAAAATGACTAAGAGACTCTATTAAAAGACTTATTCTTTTACTTTCTTCATCAAGTCTTCCTACAAATACTATCAAAGGTTTTTTTATTTTTTCAGATATTTTTTCATTTGATAAACTAATTATTTTTTTATAGTCAATAATATTTGATAAAACAAAACATTTATTTTTCAAAGTTTTATATATATTTATAAAGTCTTCTTTTGATTCGTTTGATACAAATAAAATTTTATTAAATTTTGATACTTTTCTTTTATCAAAAAACTCTTTCATTTTATTTATATCTTTTTTATAGACATAATAATAGTTTGAATGAACCCAAAGTGCATTATTAGTTGAAGCATATCTAGTTATGATAGCCTCGGGTCCTAAATGTGTAGCATAACAACCAGTGAAATCAAATTTTTTATAAAATTTTAAAATGTAAAAAATTAACTTTAAACGATTTATAATTTTTCTAAATATTATATTTTTACAATCACTTGTTTTATATTCTATAACTTTTATATCTTTAGGAATACTTTTTAAAAATATACCTTCTTTTTTCTCAAGTAGTAGTGTTATTTCATACTTATTTAAATCTATTTTATTTAATAAATTTACTAAAGATGTTTCAATTCCACCAATATCTAAATTATAAGAACATAATAAAACTTTCTTTTTCATACAATAATTTTACCAAAAAAAAGAGATTATTGCTAGATAAACAATAATCTAATATACGATTTAATTAGTTTTTATAATGTATGGATCGTTGTATAGTCCTGTTCCTCTTTTTACTGTAGCTTCAGGCTTTAAGGAAACTGCAGGCACCGCAGCAACAATATTGAGCACATTGTAGCAGCCTAGGTACCCAGCCGAACGCACATCGTACACAACCGCACGCCCCTCAGTGAAGTTATACGGCGACATTGTCCAATACCATTCATTCGTGTATAAATAATAACTTGTATTGTCTTCCCATACAACTCCTCCTGCATATGCTAATTCATCTGCGGTTAATAGTCCTACTGGATATGTTAGATCTCCTTTCGCTACTGTATATCCATATGTGCCACTTGTACATTTATATTGTGGACTTTTATTTGTTTCAAGTCTATCATATGTTCCAAAATATATACGGTAGCCATCAACTCTTTCGCTCATGTCATTACAGTATGGTGTGTCTGCGATTAGATTTGTTACTTTTGTATTAGTCCCATTTTTATATATATTATCTCTATACCAATTTTCTACTGTTGTTCTTATATCACTTGTTTTATAATTTACATAACTTTTATTATT
>JAFQIC010000021.1 GCA_017397745.1 Bacilli bacterium | reverse complement strand
ATCATTTGTGCGAATAGTTTCCCAAACTTCTTCAAAACTCTCTATTCTCCCAGTATTAATAGAAATAATGCCATATTTAGCCATAAATAACTCTTGTTCCATTTTTTTTAAATTTTCCATAAAAACCCTCCTCAAATATTAAAGATTTAATTAGTAGTGTAATGTTTGAAATTAAAATCCTTATTTTTTAGTTGTTCTTTTAAAATACTTGGTCTAAAATCATAATTATCAAGTTTTTCTAAATCAATCCATTTAAAATCAAGTTTTTTCTCTATATCATCATCTTTTTCAAATATTGTATAATCTTCAAAAGGTACTTTTAATTCTCCTTCTTTTTCAAGTATATAAGTTACACCTACTTCATGAACTTTAGATCCATCTTTTCTTTCGAATATACTTTCAATTAAAGCAAGTGGACATTTTATAGATACTGGTGTTTTAACTTCTTCTTCATATTCACGAATTATAGATTCAGAAGAAAATTCTCCTAATAAAGCATGTCCTCCAGGTAAGCAGTAAAATCCATTATCCATAATTTGGACTGTTAGAATTTTATTATCTACAATTAAAGCACCTGAAACACGGTATTTAAATTTACCTATTTCAGTATCTAATTTTATATCATATTTCACATTATTCACCTCTTCTAAATTATATAATATTTTTTTAATTAAAACTATAGGTTTTTTATAGTATTTAAAATATTATCTCTTATATTACCTTTCCTATAGTTCGTTTCTTTTGATTTAAAAAGACAAGTTCTTATTTTTCCGTCACTATTTACTCTTAAACTTAAATTTTTACATAAATCACATTCCTTTTTTTTACAATGTGAATGAAAAAACGAAACTACATTTTTATTATTTAAATAACCTTGTGTTTGATTAAATTTATCTATAACTATTTCTAAATTATAATCTTTTAATACTTTGTCTTTCATTTCATCATATTCACTTGAAGTGTCATTTTTTTGCTCGACTTTTTCTAATATTTTAATCCTAATATTATTTTTAATACCAAAATCTAATATGTTTTTGATATTGTTATAATCGTTATCATATACAATTGAAATAGATATATTTATATTAGGAAATTCATTTTTTATTTGTAAAATAGTTTCTAAAATTTCTTTTGAACTTTTTCCAACTAGTGATTTTTTTGATATAGGAGCATCATAAAAATCTAGTCCAAAAACTATTCTATCTAAAGTACCACTACTACATAATTTTAAAAGAATATCTTTCTCTATTCCATTTGTATTTATTCCTACATTTAATTTAAAAGTTTCTTTAATCATTTTGCAAATTTCAAAAATATCTTTATGTAAAAGTGGTTCACCACCTGTTAGTCTTATGGATTTTAAATTTAAATTATAAGAATTATCTAAAAGATTTTTGATATCTAAAATAGTAAGTTCACATAATTCTTTATTACCTTCGTTATGGCAATATACACACTTCATATTACATCTAGAAGTAATACTTATTCTATATTCATTATTAGGTATTTGCATTAAAAATCTTTCTCCTTTAAATCTATTTCAATATCTTTAACATTTATTTTATATTTATTAATATAATTAAAAAGTTTTGTTATTTTGTTTAATTTTTGTTTTTTTGTTTTAGCATCAACACATTCTTTATATAATAAAATAAATTCTTCTTCAGGTAGTCTAAATAATTTTTCTTTTGAATTATAATATTTTAGTACTTTAGAATTACCTATTCTAGATAAATTATTTAAATAATGATAAGTTGTTCTCATTTTTTCTAAAACTATTCCATAATAAATATTAAAATAATTTGATTTATAAAGTTCATTTAAATCATTTAAGCTCTTATATAAACTTCTTATATTATATTTTATATCCTCAAAATCTATATTTTTATCCCAATCTTTTTTATATTTATCTTTAGCATATTCTTGTAGTTTATTTATTATATTATTTTTATCTTCTATTATTTTTCCATAACCAATAATTGAATAAAAAGAATCATTTCTTTTTTCTATTTCATTATCAATTCTTTTATATAAATTTTTGATTCCTTTTTCAAAATATTCAATTTCTCTGTTTTTAAATACTGTATATCCTTTTTTATTAATATTATTTTTAAAAACAAAAATTAAATCTATATCTGAATTTTCATTATATGTGTTTTTAATAAAACTTCCATAAAAAATACATCCAATATAGTTTTTATTTAAATGATATTCTTTTCTTTTTATAAATTCTTTTATTATTGTTATCATTTTTTCACCCAACTTTTAGGATAAGACGAAGTATAAGTTGAAACAGTATTTGCAACTTCAGCTATAGATTTACCATTTACATCGTATAATACTAAATTTTTTAAATGCTGTAGTTCTCTATAAGTATCAAGATATTTATCTTGCTTGTATAAAGCATATTTATCATAGTCAGATTGATGCGCTCTATTATTAATCCTATCCATTAACTCTTTTTCATTAGAGTTAAATAAAAATATAATAGTTTTATTTGGATTACTTGTAATATAATTTCCAATAGTTTCTATTCTTTCTGTTCTATCATACTCTGGTTCCATCAACCAAGAAATATTAGGGACATTTCTATCTTCAGTTATTATACCATTTTCAGCTAAAATTTTTGATATAGTAGTTTTACCAACTCCATCCGCTCCCTCAAGTACAATATTTCCATTTACCACATAACCAGATAAAATATTAGGTAAAGTATATCTAGGATTATTGTCAACTCTTATTGTATCAGGATGTCTGTATATCGAAGAATTTCTAGGTATTTTCATAAGTGTTATAACGCCTTCTATATATATTAAAGCACATTCTTCGTAATATGAAATTGGAAGAAAAAATTCTTTATTTTCACTTTGTATTTTCAATATACTTTGTTTTATAAATTTCATCTCTTCAATATATCTTTTTAACAGGTTAGCTTTTGTTGTAATATGTGTTTCCATACTTCACCTCACATATCTTTAAAAATCTAAATCAATTACGCGCATATTATATATTAAAAAATAATAAAAATCAATAAAAAAGACGAATCATTCCGTCTTTAGTTCACTTCTTTTTATAACATATAATTTTTTATTTTTATAAAAGGCATAAAATATATCTTTAACATTTACATTTTCTTTTTCAATCATTTGATTTAACCAAGAGTTATCTTTCTTTAAATATTCAAGAGTATCATTTTGGATAATACCATCTAATATAAGAGGAAAAGGTGTATCAGAGTCTAATCTTAAAAAATTATATTTAAATATTGAAAGCTTCCCACTGTTTTCTAAAACTGCATATTCAACATCTAAAAGAGATTTTATTCCTTGAAGTCTAAGTTCCATAAGTAGATCATCTAAAGTATATCTTTGTTTAATAAGTTCTTTAAAATTAACTTTACCTTTATCAATTATAAGCGCTGGTTTTCCCTCAACAACATTTCTTACTTTATTATTTCTAAGAGTAATCATTGATGAAACAACTTCTAAAACAACTAAAATAGATATTGGTACTACAGTTAATACTAAAGGATCCTCTACATTTTCTATACTTATAGCTACAAGTTCAGCAATTAATATACTTACTACTAAATCTTGAATTGAAAGTTGTCCTATTTCTCTTTTACCCATTATTCTATAAATAACTAAAATAAATGCATAGAAAAAAAGAGTTCTAACTACTACAATAAATAAGTCCATTTTTTATTCACCATTAATAGTATTTACAAATCATATTTATTTTAAACACACATATTATTAATTAGGTGAAATAGATGAAAAAATTAATAATTTATTTAAAAGATATATCTTACTTTTTTATTCCATTAATTATAATTACTATTATTTTATCATTACTTAATTATTTAGGTGTTTTAAACTATAAAACAGTAAAAATAATAAGTTTTATTATGACTATATTACTCTTCATGTTTTTAGGTATTAAAACCGCTAAAAGGAGTCAAAAAAAAGGTTATATAAATGGTCTTAAGATTTCTTTAATAGGTATATTTATGTTTTTAATTTTATCACTTCTAACATTTAGTACAATTAAATGGCAAATTATAATATATTATTTCATTTTATTAGTAAGTGGTACATTAGGTGGTATGATAGGAGTTAATATTAATACAAAAAACAAGTAAAGTTTAATATTAATCTTTACTTGCTTTTTTATATTCTTTTATAAAATTATCTCTATATTCTAAAATATTATCATTTTGTATTGCTTCTCTTAAATCTTCAGTAAGTTTTATTAAAAATCTAATATTATGAATAGATAAAAGTCTAGAGGCAAACATTTCATTTGAAACAACTAAATGTCTTATGTAAGCTTTTGTAAAATTTTTACAAGCATAACAATCACAATTTTCTTCAATAGGTGAAAAATCTTCTCTATATTTTAAATTTCTTAAATTTATTTTACCTTTTCTCGTAAATGCATTTGAATGCCTTCCAAGTCTTGTAGGAAGAACACAGTCAAATATATCTATTCCTCTAATAACACCTTCTATTATATCAATAGGATCTCCTACTCCCATTAGATATCTTATTTTATCTTCTGGTAAGTATGGAATACTGTAGTCTATTGCTTTATACATAGTATCTTTATCTTCGCCATCATTAGCAACTCCTCCAATACTATATCCATCAAAATTCATTTTAACAGTCTCAGTAGCACTTAATCTTCTTAAATCTTCATATGCTCCACCTTGAACAATACCGAAAAGAGCTTGAGTATCACTTTTAGAATGAACTTTTTTTCCTCTTTGAGCCCATCTAAGAGTTCTTTCTACACTATTTTTCATATATTCATAAGAAGCACTTGCTGGAGGACATTCATCAAAACTCATTATAATGTCGGCACCTAATTTATTTTGCACTAAAATACTTTTTTCAGGAGTTAAAAATAAATTTTTTCCATCTATATGACTTTTAAATTTCACTCCTTCTTCACTTATATCTTTAGGTTTAGCAAGACTAAAAACTTGAAAACCACCACAATCAGTAAGAATAGGCCCTGTTTTATAATTCATAAAATTATGAAGTCCACCTGCTTTATCAACTAAATCCTCACCAGGTCTAAGCCATAAATGATAAGTATTTGAAAGTATTACATTTGCTCCCATGCTTTCTAGTTCTTCTGGACTTATATTTTTAACTGATGCTAATGTTCCTACTGGCATAAACATAGGAGTTTTATGAACTCCATAAATAGTCTTAAACTCACCAAGTCTAGCTTTTGTATTTTTTTCTTTTTTAATTAAATTATAATTTAAATTCATATTTATTCCTCATTATTCATTTTATCACGAATAAGGGTTAAAAAGATATCTTTTTCATTTATTTTTTTAGTTCTACTTATTGATTTAAATCCTGGAACACAGTTTACTTCACAGATATAATATTTATCATTTTCTCCTTTTAGAATATCAACTCCGCAGATATCAAGGTTGACTGCTTTAGCGGCTTTTTCAGCTAAATCTTTTATTTTATCATCTTCTTCAAATAAAACAGCTTCTCCACCTTGTGCTAAATTACTTTTAAAACTTCCATTACTTTTTCTAATAGCCGCTCCTATATATTTTCCACCTATAACATAAGCTCTTATATCCATTCCAAATGAAGATTTAATAAATTCTTGACATAGAATCTTCCCATCATATTTTTTTACTAGTTCATCAAATGTATTTTCATTGTCTACTAAATGAACATGTGTACCTTGTGATCCGTAAACCCATTTTAATATAAAAGTATTTGACTCTAGTCTTTTACATACTTCATCATAAGTAATATTCTTTAAACTTTTTTTAGGTACTATATAAACTGTTTTAGGTGATAAAACTTCAGCATAAGAAAGCATTTGATGAGTTTTAAGTTTATTTCTTGAATCAATCATAGCTTGTACATTATTGAATACCTTAACCCCATTCATTTCAAGTACTCTACCTAAATATATTTCATATCTTCTAACAATTGCAAACTTTGGAAAATTTTCTACTTTTTTTCCGTCGTAATAAAGTTCATTTTTTTCTCCAGAAACAATAGTGAATTTATGAGTGTCTTTAACATCCATAGAAATGTTATATTCTTCTGCTTTTTTTCTTAAAGAATCAATATATCCTGATTCCATTTTCTTATTATATGTATAACCTGAATATAAAAACCAAACATCACATTTATTTTTCATTTTTTTCTACCACCTTTTTTATTTCATCTGTAGGAACTACAATACTAGCTCCTTTTTTACCTAATTTTATAATTAAAAGATTATTTTCAAAACTTTTCTTAAGTTCTTTTTTATTTGCATTTTCAAATGTTTTTCCAAGAACTTTCATTAAACTTTTACTTTGTTTGCATTCTTTTACTTCAACAGTTTTCTCAGGAAATAATGCATTTATAATGTCACACATAATCATTTTCATTTCTTTTGAAGAAAGTCCAGTTTTAATATTTCTAACTTCTACAAGTTTTTTATCTAAATAATTTACTGCCATATATTTATCGCCAATTTCTTTTTGGAAATTTAAATAATCATTAAAATCAAAATTATAAATTATTCTTTTATATATATTTTCTTCAAAATACTTATCTTTTTGATTCATTAAAAGTAAAAGTCTTTTATGCGCAGCATCTATATCGTCAATATCATATTGGTTAAAATTCATATGAAGTCCACAATTATGCTTCTTATCAAAACAAATACTTCCATCACTAAATTTTACAATATCCATTATTTTTTTATAAATTATACCAACTTTTTTTATAGACATTGGATCAAGTACTATTTCAAATGAATAATCTCCTAAAATAGTCCCATCTTTAACAAAATAACCATTTTCACCTACCGCAGATTTAATTTTTTTAAGAAGTGTTCTTATAAAACTATATCTATCTCTATTAAAATCAACAGCTATTTCAATTTCAAGACCAACATAATTATATTTTATCTTATTTAATTTTCTTTTATATCCATAAGAAGGTTTAATATCAAGTAGATCATCATATCTTTCAGTAAAATTTAGTTCTTCATTCATTTTTATCCCACCTTTCTAAAAGATTTAAGACCTTTTCTAAAGTCATTATAAGTTTATTAAAACTTTTAGGCCTTTTTTTAAACTTTCTATAATTTTTAGATATTTCAATTTGAATAGTTTTAATGTTATTATTTTTATTAATATAAGTTGAAATAGTATTGCCTTTTGAGGAATATTTTTTATCTACAAAAACTTTTTCACTTAAATTATTTTTAAATATTTTTTCAATACTTTTAATAAGTTCTATATCACCATTTACATTATTAAAATTATTTGTGCCAATTATAATATCAAATTTTTCTTTTTTTTCAAGCCCATGTATATCAATTAAATATTTTATTTTGTTATCATTTATATATTTACTAAGAAGTTTTCTATAAATTGTATTTTCAAAGTTATGGTCAACATTTTCATCTTTATATACATATATGGCATGTGTTTTTTTAATTATATGCATCAGTTTTACTATAGTTGCCGTATTATATTCATTTTTTTTAACATTAGAATTTCTTTCTTGTTTAAAAGCATGAGGCGCTGAAAGTATTATATTATTTTCACCAGTAATAATTTTAAAATTATCTTTTTTTATTTGAACTTTTTTATTTTTAAACTCTTTTAAATTATTGTTATATTCTTTTCTATATTTTGAAGGAGTATTTTCTATAAACATAGCATCTCCAAAAGAGAAAAATCTATATTCATGTTTTATTGCTTCATTATATGCATTCATAATTATTTCTTTTGAGCAAAGTGCACTTACAAGCATTAAAAGAGTACTTTTAGGAAGATGAAAATTAGTTATAAGAGCATCTGTACATTTAAATTTATAACCTGGATAAATAAATATATTGGTTTCTTCCTTAGTTTCTTTTATCTTTCCATATTTTGTATAATTACTTTCTACTACTCTTAATGCAGTAGTTCCTACGCATATTATTCTTTTTCCTTCATTAAGTGATTTATTTAATATTTCTTCTGCTTCTTTACTTATTTCATAATATTCACTATGCATTTTATGCTTAGATATATCCTCTTCTATTACAGGACGAAAAGTTCCTATTCCAACGTGTAAAGTAACATTTACTATTGTTACGCCTTTTTCTTTTAATTTATTAAGTATTTCATTAGTAAAATGAAGTCCCGCAGTAGGCGCGGCTACAGAACCTAAATTTTTAGCATATACTGTTTGATATCTATCATTATTTTCAAGTCTCTCATGTATGTAAGGTGGAAGTGGCATAATACCACATTCATTTAAATTTTCTAAAAAAACACCTTTATAATACATTTTTATATTTGTAATACCATCATTATATAATTCTAAGACTTCAGCAAAAAAATCATCTTTAAATTTTATTTTAGTACCTAATTTAACTCTTTTTTGTGGTTTTATAAGACACTGCCAGATATTTTTCTTTATTTCTTTTAATAAAAGCACTTCAATTTTAGCATTTGTTTCTTCTTTAATTCCATAAATCCTTGCTGGAAGAACCTTAGTGTTATTTAATACTAAAACATCTTTTTCTGAAAGAAAATTTACTATATCACTAAATTTTTGATGTTTAATTTCTCCAGAATATTTGTTTAGAATTAATAATTTTGAATCACTTCTTTTTTCCAAAGGACTTTGCGCAATTAAAGAAGAAGGTAAATTATAATCAAATTCACTTGTTTTCATAATTACCTTACATTAATTTGTTGTCTATTTCATTTTTTATTTGTTTATCGATATAGGATTCAACAACTTCAACATCTGTTTCTAAATTTTTATTATTAAAATATTTAAGTGCTAAAAGAGAGTATGCAGTAAGTGCATCAGAAAGCATTAAAAATGAATGTAAATCTTTTTTAGGTTCTCTTAAGTTTTTATTGATAAGCAGTTGAACTGAAGGTACACCTGTATTTCTAAAAACATAATTTGCAGGCGCGCTCTTTCTCTTCGCTTGACAACTAGGTGAAAATTTAACACTTATACCAAAAGATTCAAAAAGTTCTTTAGTTTTTTCTCTAAATTCTGTATTGCCATAAATATACTCTGCTTCACCGTCACCTATAATTATTCCGGATTTTTGATTTTTAATACTTCCCCTTAAATCCATAAAAAAGCATATATTTTCTTCTTGAATTAATTTTATAACATCACTTTTATAGTCTTCGTTAGTTACTTTTCCAAGATCACTAGGCAAATGTTTTGTTTTAATAATAGAAGAAGTTCTTGCTTTTCTAGAAACTTCTTCCGCTAAAGAGGCTGTATATATATGCGCAGAATTTTTTTGAATTTCACCATCTATTTTTCTTTCATGCTTAACTCCTACCATCGCAGATATAAGCACTGGCGCAGTTCCTTTTTTTACTTCGTGTCCTTTTTCTGTATCTATTCCGTTATGATCCAAACCAGTTAATGTTTTTTCCTCTTCAATAATTCTTTTCAAATATTCTTTTTCCATTTTTTAACCACCTTTCAACTAGCGCAAGTATTATATACTATTTAAGTTATTTTGTCTATTATTTTATACATATATTATATATTAAATTTAATACTATTTTAATACAAAAGTGCTTGCTTTACTTTGACTTTGACTAATTGTTTCAAAATTCTTAAGATATTGTTTTAAAAAGTATATTTTATCAATTGCTTTATCAAATATTAAATCACAAAGTAAAATAGCATCTTCAAAATAAATTTCATCAAAAGTAGATATATAAGGATGTCTAGTTTCAAAATTTTTTAACCTATTATTTATCAATTCTTCATCAAACGAAGTGCTTGATGCATATAATAGAAGCCTTGCAAAAAAATTTATATTATTTTGCCATATAGCCTCTTCTAAAGTACCATTTGGGCATCTTATTTCTATGGTATTATTATTACTAAAATATGAACCATCAAATGCATATAGAGTAAATCCATAAGTTTTATCAAGTAATTCTTTTTTTATAGTTTCAAAATCTGAAAAAGCTAAATCTCGTTTCAAAAAAGCAAGAGGTTTAGAGTGTTTTAAAATATTATTTCTAGCACTTAAATATTCTCCATATCCAAATCGATATATCACTTTTTCAAAAGCACACCATAATTTAAAGAAATTTGTAATTTTATCTTCATTTTTTAAAATATGAGATCCAAAATGAATATGACCTCCTGTATCCATATTTGAAACTCCACGCGCTTTTATATAATCAACTATATCTTTTAATTCTTTCCATTTTTCTTTTTTATCGCGCATAATTGGTGATATAGCTTCAAGCATTCCCTCTTTAGTTGTTTCGTTTACTAATTTAAAATTTACAGAATAAAAATCTCTTCTAAATTTTTTATAATCATATGGTATAAACTCTATTTCAGTTCCAAAAGTAACGTAAATAGGTAGACATAGTTCTTCTCTATACTCAAGTAAAAATAAATCTAATAATCTTATAAACTCATTCAAATCTTTTTCAGATAATTTTTCTAATTTTACGTTTTCGTTTGGATGAACAAAATTAAAAATATCTTTAGCCATAAAAAAAACGCCCCCTTTTTTTATTAGGAGTTATTATAACACATTCCTATACTTAAGTAAATTCAAATAAACAAAAATGAAAGTAAATCTATATCAATATTTAAAAACCACATAAAAATAGATGCAAAAAGTAAAAATGGTCCAAAAGGAACAATACCTTCTTTGTTTTTAATAATTAAAGATGCTGGTAAAGCAATAATTGAAGCTAAAAAAATTGAAAATAAACTTGGTATAAATCCTATACTACTTCCAATAAAAGCCATTAATTTAATATCTCCACCACCAAGACTTTCTCTTTTAAAAAGTTTATCACCTATTATTTTAATTAAATACATAAAGAAAAACATTGAAATGCCAGATATAACCTTATATATAAATATCCCATAGCCAAATGATAAATAATTTAAAATTAAAATTAATATAATTCCTATAACAATAACTCTATCACTTATATAAAAGTATCTAAAATCTGTTATGGAGGTAATTATAAAAACACTTATTAAAACTATTCCAATAAGAAAATTAAAAGATAAACCATATACCCAAAATAAAAATATATATAATAATGCAGTACAAACTTCAACTAAAGGATAAAATATGTTTATTTTTTCTTTACAATAAGCACACTTTCCCTTTAAAAATATATACGAAAAAAGAGGTATATTCATATACCATTTTAATTCAGTTTTACATTTTGGACAAAAACTATTAGGTTTAATAGTAGATATTTTATTTGGAATTCTATAACCTATACAAGCAAAAAAACTTCCGAAAAGTAATCCAAATATGAAAATAATTATATAAAACATAAAACCCCCTATTGTATTGCTGAATAAAGTCCAAACATTGGTATTATTATCGCAAGAATTATTATTCCAACTATAACCGCTAAAAGTGCAATCATTAATGGTTCAATAAAACTTTTAATTATATTTACAATATTTTTTTGTTCTTTTTGATAATAATCTGAAACTTTTTCAAGCATATTTGAAAGTTCTCCAGTACTTTCGCCTGTAGTGATCATAAAATAAGCTATTTGAGGAACTGCCCAGTTGTTTTTAAATGAATCGCTCATTTTTTCTCCTCTTAATAAATTTGATATTGTGTCATACATTATCATTTTATAAATTTCATTACCTGTTATTTTACTAAGTATTTCTATTGAATCAGTAAGAAGTATATTATTCTTATTTAAAGCTGCGAAAGTCTTTGCAAATAAATTCATTTCTTTATAAATAATAATTTTACTTACTACTGGTATGTGCATAAATATATATTGCATAGCTGTTCTAAAGGCTTTAATATTTTTATACATTACAATATATATTAGTGAAAAGCCCACTATAAATAATACTATATATATATAATATACTCTAATAAAATCAGATATGTTTATAACAGTTTGAGTTAAAGCATTAAGTTCAATATTAGAAGAAGTATAAACATCTACAAATTGTGGTATTATATAAATCATAATAAATGCCACAACTATTATAGAAAATACTAATATTATAGATGGATACATCATTGCGCTTACAATTGATTTTCTTGTTTCTTCTAGTTCACTATAATAAATAGCCATATCATCCAGTGTACCCTCGATATCACCTATCATTTCTGCCGCTTTAATCATGTTAATTAGAAGAGCTGGAAAAACTGAATTTTGTTTTCTTAAAGCTTCACTAAAACTCTCACCCATTGTAAGCTCATATACAATAGAATCAAATGCTTTCTTATATTTTTTCTTTTTATTCTGTTGTGATAATATTTTAACTGAATCTGTAAGAGGGATACCACTTTTAATATAAGTAGATAACTGTGTAAGCCAAAAAATCAAATCTTTTTGAGACATTTTAACACTAAAATATTGACTTTCACCATGTAAAAAATCTATCATTTTACTTGTTTTTATCTCATATACTTCATATCCTTCATCTAATAAATACGAATGTGTATCAAGTTTAGATAAGGCGCTAAAATAACCTCTTATTAATTTGCCATTTTGATTTCTAGCCAAATATTCATATGTATGCTTCTTTTCTGTTCTTTTAGCATCTTCACTATTTTTATCAATATATAATACTTCTAATTCTCTTTCACGTTTATTTCTATAATGTTTTACTACCGCTAAATTATTATATTTTTCAACTATATAGTTTTTAATTTTAGAAGGTAAATCTACTAAAAATTCTTTTACTTGTGTATACCATACCTTAATCTTTTTGTAGATTGCCATAAAAAATCTTCCGAAAATATGTAAAATCATAGTTGGTACTGTAACAAAAATATATTTAAAAATAATTAAAAATCCTTTATAAATAGATAAAATTAATGTTTTAACTTCTTCGAATATTGTTTTAAGTATATATTTATAAACAAACTTAATAAATATATAAATTCCATTAAATAAATACTTTGTAATTATAAGTAAAAATATATCTAAACATTTATAAACAAATTTAAATATTTTAGAAATAGAAATATAAAATCCTTTTAGAAAATATTTAATGACAATAAAAAGGAAGCTAAAAATAGTTTTAACACCTAAAAATATATATACAAAAAAATTCTCTATAAACGAAAACAATTTAGTAAAAATGTTTTTATTTTTAGTCATATTACTCCCTCTTACTCTTTTATAATAAAATTATAACACATATAATAAAAATTAAAAATAGTTTTATCAATTTTTTTTATTTTTAATAAAATATTATTAGGTAGGTGACATAAATGAATTCATCTAATATCACATCTATTTTAAAAAATTTAAATTTAACAACTATTTTAAATGGTGCGAATAAAACACTTAATATAGTTAAACAAGCAGTCCCTATATACAAAGAAATTAAACCTTTAATAGGAAATGCAAAAAATATTATTGCACCTTCAAAAGAAAATGTACAAAAAATAGTACCTCAAAAAAGACCTTTAGTAAAAAAACATAACTTTAATAATAACTTAAATAATAATCTAACTTTTTTTCAATAATTAAATTTCGTCTTCAATTTTAAGAAGTCTATTATATTTTGCTACTCTTTCTCCTCTTGTAACAGAACCTAATTTAATAAATGGTGTATTAAGTGCGACAGATGCATCAGCAATAAATGTATCATTTGTCTCCCCGCTTCTATGACTCATAATACAAATATATTTATTTTTCTTAGCCATTGATATAGTTTCAAGCATTTCATAAAATGTTCCAATTTGGTTTGGTTTAATAATTATTGCATTACATAAATTGTTTTCAATACCATATTCTAAAAGTTTTTTATTTGTTACAAATAAATCATCCCCAACAATGCTTATTTCTTTTCCCAAAACTTCTGTTATCATTTCAAATCCTTCATAATCATTTTCATCAAAAGGATCTTCTATACTTATAATTGGGTACTCACGGCAAAGTTCAATATAATATTCTAAAAGTTCTTTTCTATTTAAATTTTTATTATCTATATTATATGTATCTTTTTCTTTGTTATAAAAAGAACTAGCGGCAACATCTAACGCGATAAAAACATCTTGACCTGGAGTATATCCAGCAACTTTTATTGCCTTAATTATAAAACTAAGAGCCGTTCTATTACTTTCTAAATCCGGAGCAAATCCACCTTCATCTCCAACTGATACTACTAAATCTTTTTCAAGTAGTAATCTTTTAAGTGCGTAAAAAATTTCTGAGGCTGCACAAGTTGCCTCTTTAAAAGTCTTAAATTTAGGTACTATCATAAATTCCTGAATATCTAAATTATTAGAAGCGTGAGCTCCACCATTAATTATATTAATCATAGGATAAGGAAGTGAAACTTCTCTTTTATTTAAATATTTATATAGTTCTTCTTCTTTTTCAGAGGCCGCTGCTTTTAAAGATGCAATACTAACACCTAATGTAGCATTCGCACCTAAATAACTTTTATTTTTAGTTCCATCAAGTTTTATAAGTGTCTCATCTATTTTCTTTTGATCACTCACTTCTATTCCAATTAAAGCATCTTTTATGATCGTATTAACATTTTCTACAGCTTTTAAAACTCCTTTACCACCAAATCTGTCATCATTATCCCTTAATTCCAGTGCTTCTTTCGAACCAGTTGATGCTCCACTAGGAACACCAAAAACCCCTTTTTTTCCGTTTTCAGTTACTACAGTTACTTCTACAGTAGGGTTACCCCTAGAATCTAATATTTCAATTGCTTTTATATCTTTTATTACACTCATTTCTTTTACCTTCCTATATTATTATACAATTTTTAAACTGTTATAGTCAATCACTTTATATTTTATATTAAATATGATAAAATTTCTTTAGAGGTGTCTTATGAGAAAAGATGAAAAAAAGGGTTTAGTTTTTGGTTTTTTTACATTGATTATAATTTTATACATCTCAATATTTATTTCTTTTTATTTATTATTACCTAAAGATAAACTATCTAAAGATATTAAAGATTATTATTTAAAATCTTCTATTTCCTATTTTGAAAAAGAAGCAAAAAATAGTGTTTCATTAGATTTATTAATAAAAAAAGGATATGCAAAGAAAAAACAAGAACTAAAAGATTATAAATGCAACTATAAAGAATCAGAACTTATTAAAGATAAAGATCTTATAACACTAAAATTAAACTGTAAAAATCATACAAATGATATAACTATAAAAATTAAAGGAGATGAAAAAAATGATAATTAAAGAAATATCAAAAGATATTTTTGATGAATTCGCTAAAAATCATTTATTATATAATCAATATCAAACATCTAATTATGCCACTATTAAACAAAAACAAGAATATGAAATAGTATATATCGGAGGATATAAAAATAATATTTTAGTATGTGCTTCTATGATTTTATTTAAACAAATCGCACCAACTATTAAATATGGTTATGCTCCTAGAGGCTTTTTAATTGACTATTATGATAAAAATTTAATGCAAGAGTTTACTAAAGCTTTAAAATCCTATTACCTTTTAAAAAATATTGCTTTTATAAAAATTGATCCTGAAATAATTTATTCAGTTGTTGATACGATTAAAAATACTAAAAAAATTAATTCAGTTAGTGATAAATTAATTAGTTTTATGTCTTCTTTAGGATATCAAAAATTAAAATCTTCTTTATATTTTGATTCAATGATGCCTGTATATAATCCAATCATTGATCTTTCAGAATTTAGACTTACTAATTTAAATGAATCGGTTATAACTGAAATTAAAAAATCAGATTTATTTGGATTAAAATTTAGAAAAGGAACAGAAAAAGATATAGAAACACTTTTTAGTTTCGTAAAAGATAAAAAAAATAGAACACAAGCATATTATAGCGAATACTATAATTCTTATAATAAAACAAATAATATAGATTTATTTGTTTTAGAAATAGATTATTCTGTATATTTAAAAATTTTACAAAAAAATTACGAAGAAGAAACTTTAAAAAATGAAATAATTAATAAAGATTTCTTACTTAACAGCACAGATACAAATCTATTTACAAAAAAAATGGATTCAGATAAAACTTTATCTGATATAAAAAATGAAATAACAGAAGTTACAAAAGTTGTAAGAGATAATAATTATATTCCAGTTGCCGCTGCACTTGTTACTAAATTTAATAAACGAGTAACAATAAATATTAATGGATGGAATAAAAATTTTGCTTATTTAAATAGCAAATTATACCTTTTTTATAATATTATTTACCACTATAAAAGAGAAAAATACGACTTTATAGATATGGATGGTATAACAGCAGACTTTACAGAAAACAACCCATATAAATCACTTAATGACTTTAAACTTAAATTTAATCCAACAATTTATGAATATATAGGAGAATTCGATTTAGTAATTAATCCAGCATATTATCAAATGCTTTGGACAAGTGGTAAATTACATAAAGAATTCCAAAAAGAAAGAGTTTCATGATGAAAAACTCTTTTTTACATTATAGTAATTTAATATAATTTTGATTTCGAAAAGCTTCCACAGCGTTTAGGTTGGGTTTTCCCTTTAATCCGTATTTATTACGTACGGATCATTATATACTCCTGTTCCTCGTTTTACTGTGGCTTCTTCTTTTAAAGATATGGCCGGAATGACAGCACTGTACTCGTCCACAATTTCGGATTGCAAACATTCACCAAAAATCACATTCCACGCAATCGCATCCAAGTTGTCAAAAAAATACGGCGACATTGTCCAATACATCTCTCTTGTGTATAAATAATAACTTGAATTTGGTTTATTATACACTCCTCCGGCATATGCTACTTCATCTGCGGTTAATAATCCTACTGGATATGTTAAATCTCCCTTTGCTACTGTATATCCATATGTACTACTTGAACATTTATATTGTGGATTTTTATTTGGTGCCATCCAACCAAGTCTATCATATGCTCCAAAAACTACATCTGACCCAATTGTTCTTTCACTCATGTCATTACAGTATGGCGTGTCTGCTATTAAATTTGTTACTTTTGTATTTTGACCATTTTTCCATATATTATCTCTATACCAATTTTCTACTACTGTTCTTATACTACTTGTTTTATAATTTACATAACTTTTATTATCAGCTGATGTGTTATATACTGATGATCCTATATACACTGCTGTTCCGGTTTGTGGACATGTGTATGTTTCTCCATTTTGTGTTGGTGTTCCTCCATATCTTAGTCTTACACTTCCATCTTCTACTGTTCGCACTATTCTCCAACAGTAATTTCCAAATACTAAGTAGTTATTTTCAACTACTCCTCTATAATAATAGACTACTTCACTATTTTCTGTTTTTGTTAAATCACTTGTATAATATAACCCATTTGTTACTTGATTTTCATCAGTTATTTCATTCCACTCTTCATTCAAGCCTTTTCCTTCTGATGTATATGCATAATCTATATTTACATCACTTTGGGCTGTTTCTGCTACTAGCATTGCCTCTGTTAATGTTAGTGGTATTATCTCATTAAAATTAACATAACAACTTGTATCTTCAAGTATTGGTTTTATTGATATTTCATTATTATCAGTGTCCCAAGTAAGTTCTTCTCCATTTGTACATTCATAACTTTCCATTTCATACTTTTTTGTACTATCCAGTTCTGTTACATATTCTCCATCTACATACATTGATATCATTCTAAATATTGCATCACTTTCTCT
>JAFQIC010000020.1 GCA_017397745.1 Bacilli bacterium | reverse complement strand
TCTTTCACCTCCCTATGGTCTATTGGCTTCCTAAGAAGCAGAGAGCTTTTTTGCTCACGAGTATTATAACAAAGTTTTTAATTTATGTAAACAAAAACACATTTCTTTTTTTACGTTCTCTAGAAATTTTATGAAAAATCTTTATTATTTATTAATAAATTAATACTTTGGGTATTCTAAACAAAATAAAGAAAAAAGAATAAAAGTAATTGTCGATGAAGAATCTGTTTGGCTTAGTCAAAAATTAATGACTGAACTTTTTTGGAACAACAAGAAATAACATAACAATACATCTTAATAATATTTTAGAGAAAGAATTAAATAAAAATTCAGTATGTAAGGAATTCTTACATACTGCTTGTGATAGTAAAAAGTATAAAATAAAATATTATAATTTAGATGCTATTATTATTGTAAATTTATTTTGAAATAAAAATATAATAACAACTTTATTTAAATAGTGTGAAACTTTTTTTAAAAAAAATACAAAAAAAGTTTCACACTAATAAGAAAAGGTGTATAATAATACATGAGGTGATAAGATTGAATAATCATATGCAAATTCTTGAATTAATTAATCAAAAACAAACACATGAGATCGAACTAAATAAATTAGTATATGGTTCTATTGAAATTAGAGATAAAGACAATAAAAAATATATTTATACACATACAAAAGAAGATGGACTACAAAATACAAAATATATTGGAGAATATAGCGATGAACTTTATAATCTAATTTTAAATAATAATTTAAAAGCAAAAGAAATTAAAAAAAATATTAAAAATATAGAAAAAAAATTAAAAGAATTAAATTATATAGATGAAGAATTACCATTAAAAGTATCAAGAAATATTGATTTTGCAAAAAAACATTTAGTTGATACAATTTATAAACAAGCAATATTAGAAGGCGTTGCTACAACATTATCTGACACCGAAAGTATTGTTGAGGGTGGTAAAGTTAATAATATGTCTTCAGAAGATATAATGAAAGTTGTTAATTTAAAACACGCATGGGAATTTATATTAAATAAAAATGTTATTTTAAGTAAAACAGACTATTATATTTTGTGTACTATAAATAAATTAGTAGAAGAAGGATTTTATTATTCTACTGGTGTTTTAAGGTCAACTCCCGTAAAAATTGGTGGAACAAATTGGACACCAAATTTACCTATCGAATCAATAATTAAAGAAGAACTTAATGAAATTTTAGATTCTAATATTAATGATGTTAATAAAGCTATTGATTTACTTTTATATGTAGTTAAAAAACAAATGTTTATTGATGGTAATAAAAGAACATCTATAATATATGCAAATCATTATTTAATAGGTAAAGGTAAAGGAATTATTGTTATACCAGTAGAAAAAATTGATGAATATAAATCATTATTGATTAAATATTACGAAACAAATAATAATAAACAAATTAAAGATTTTATAATAAAAAATTGTTATATTAAAATTTAATAATAGGAGTGTGATAAACACTCTTTTTCTAATATAAAAAAAATCGAGGAAACACTAAAGATATTTGTATTATTAGTGTTTCACTCAATATTTTTTAATTTTATATATTTATTTATTAATTTTTTTCTTTTTACTAATCTTTTTTAATTCTTCATAATATAATGTTTGAGATATAGTAATATAAGGTCCTACATATATAATTGTAAGTCCAAAAGTAAATATTACTGATAAAATCCATAATATAAAACTTAAAGAAAATACAAAATAATCCATTTTATATCCATTCATCATATTAGCACTTTTTCTTAAAGTATTCATTCCATCTATGTCATCTTCAGCCATTAAATAAACTACCATAACATATGAAAATGAAACTATAATACCAGGAATTATAAAAAGTAAAGTCCAAAGTCCTATAATTATATACATTAGTAAATAAATTAATATAATTCCACCTAATTTTTTATACGGATTAAATATTTCTTTTATATTAAGTTCTTTACCTCTTACAAAATTTAAATAATATTTATAAACACCTATAGTAAGTGGATATAAAAATATAGTAGATACTGTTGCAAGTGTTCCTACAAAAGCATTTTCACCATTTGGATCTATTGCTCCAAAAATAAGTCCTATAACAAAACTTATTAAACTTACTAATAACATAGGCTTCCATACTTCCCATAGCTTATCTTTTATTAATTTTCTTGCTTTTTCTTTAATTTTTACTCTATCCATTTTATCTCCTTATTTTGTTACATTAAATCTAAAATGACATATATCTCCATCTTTCATAAGATATTCTTTTCCCTCAAGTCTCATTTTACCTGCTTCTTTTACTTTAATTTCATTTCCTAATTCTACTAAATCATTATAACTCATAACTTCCGCACGTATAAATCCTCTTTCAAAATCTGTATGTATTATTCCAGCACAAGCAGGTGCTTTCATACCATCTTTAAAAGTCCATGCTCTTACTTCATCACTTCCAACAGTAAAGAAAGTTTTAAGACCTAATAGTTCATAAGTTACTCTTATAAGTTTATCTAATCCACTTTCATCTATTCCAATATCTTTTAAAAAGTTATTTTTATCTTCTTCATTTAATTCTACTAATTCACTTTCAATTCTAGCACACATAAGAATTAATTCTGTTTTTTCTTTTTTAGCAATTTCTAATACTTCATTTATAAATTTATTATCTTTAGATACTGCTTCTTCTTCACTAACATTAGCTAAATAAATCATAGGTTTAAGTGTTATTAAACAAAATGATGAGAGTAATTTAAGTTCTTCTTCTTCAAGTTCTATTAATCTAAGAGGCACTCCTTTACTAAGTTCTTCTTTTACTTTTTTAAAAGTAGCAAGTTCTTTTAGTGCTTCTTTATCATTAGTAGTTATAGCTTTCTTTTCTATTTTTAAAATTCTATTTTCAACTATTTCTAAATCTGCTAAAGTTAGTTCTAAATTAATTGTTTCAATATCTCTTACTGGATTTACTTCTCCATCAACATGTATAATATCTTTATTTTCAAAACACCTAACAACATGTACAATTGCATCAACTTCCCTAATATGTGATAAAAACTTATTTCCAAGTCCTTCACCTAATGAAGCCCCTTTAACAAGACCAGCAATATCAATAAATTCATATTGCGTAGGAATCATTCTCTCAGGAATATACATATTTTCTAAAACTTCAAGTCTTTTATCAGGAACAATAACAGTCCCTACATTTGGATCAATAGTTGCAAAAGGATAATTAGCCGCCAAGATATTCTTTTTTGTAATTGCATTAAATAATGTACTTTTGCCTACATTTGGCATTCCTATAATACCTGCTTTAAGAGACATAACTTACTCCCGGAAAAGCATTTATTCCTATAGGTAATCCTGTTATATAAAATACTAATATAAGTGCAATCCAAATTACCATAGTAGACACACTATAAGGAAACATATACTTTAAACTTCCAAATAATGAAATATTTTCATTTTGATTATATTTCTCTAAAAAAGCTAAATATATTACAAAATATGATAATGCTGGTGTAATACCTTTTGTAATAGATTCACCCGCAACATAAACTATTTGTGCAAATTCTGGAGATAAACTAGCATTCATAAACATTGGCACAGTTACACCAGAAAGTATTGACCATTTTAAAGCTTTACTTGGATAAAATATATTACTTATAAGTGTAACTACAATTAACACCATAATTAATGTAATACCTGTAAGATTTAATTCACTAATTAAATTAGATAAAAGTCCCGTAAGAACTAATCCTATATTTGTTTCTTTTAAAACACTTATAAATAGTGATGAAAAGAATATTAATACAATTATACTTCCTATACCATCAAGTGAATATGCAAGACAATCACTTATATCTTTACTTGATTTTATAGATTTAGTCATAAGTCCATAAAACACACCCATTATAAAGAAGAACACCGCTACTATAAATACAAAACCTTGATTAAAAAGTGAATTAGCTCCAAATACTTTATCTATATACAAAGCTGCACTATTATCAAGTAGTCCTCCTGATAATGGAAGTCCTGGCACTATCATATAAATAATAACTAATAAGTATAATACCCCAGCACCTAATCCAACAATTAAACCTCTTAATTCTTTATTTGTAATTTTAAATTCTTCTTCTTCAAGTTCATATTTTTTTAATTTAGGTATTATTATTCTTTCTGTTACATATGTAAATACAAATGAAAAAATAATTAAAGCAGAAAGCATTATAAATAAACTAAATAATGTAGATATTGTATATTTAGGATCAAGTATCTTCGCAGCATTTAATGTCATTGACAAAAGTGTACTATCAGATGCATTCATAATTAAATTTATAGAGTATCCAAAAGAACATGCAGCAAAAGAAGCTATAATCCCTCCTAACGGATTTCTTCTTCCATATTTAAATAGTAAAGCACCTATTGGAAGCATTATAACAAACCCTAAATCACCCACTAATGAAAACATTAAACTTATAAATATTAGTGTAAAAGTTATAGTATTTTTTTTAGCATTTTTTGTAAGTAAAGTAAACACTGTTTTTAAAAAACCTGTTTTTTCAAGTACACCTATACCTATAAGTGTTATTAATAACATTGATAATGGAGTAAAATTAACAAAATCTTTAACTGAATTAGTTAATATATATTTAAAACCCTCTCCACTAAATAAATTTTCTACTTGCACAACATTGTTTTCAAGTTCATTAGATATTATATTAACTGATACATACTCTGCTTGTACATTAAAAAATGATAATATTCCACTTACTACAATTACAATAAAAGTTAAAATAATAAACATCAAAATAGGACTTACTATTTTTTTATCTTTTCTAATCACTTTCTATCACAACTTTCTTTAATTTTTTTTCAAATTCTAATCTATCCATCATGATACTTCTACCACAGTTAATGCATTCAATTTTAACATCCACTCCCGTTCTAATTATTTTCCATAAATTAGTTTTACAAGGATGCGGTTTTTTCATAATAACTTTATCTCCAAGTTTATATAAATTATTCATAGTCTTCCTCTTAATCTTCTGAAGATATATTAATATTCAGTATATCTAATATTCTTTCTAAATCTTTTTCACTATCAAAAGGTATAGTTATTTTTTTAGCACTAACTTTAACTTGAGTACCTATTTTTTCTCTCATTACACTTTCAATTCTATTATAAGGATTTACATTTTTTCTTTTTATAGGAACAATTTTTTGAACCTCTTCATTTTTAACAAGTTCTTCAAGTGTCCTTACATTCATATTTTCTTTTATTATTCTTTCAGCAAGTTCTATAATCTGTTCAGTATTTTCAAGTTTACTTAAAACTTTAGCATGTCCTAAAGAAATCTCTTTTTCTAAAACAAATCTTTGTACAGTTTTTGGAAGTCTCAAAAGTCCTATCATATTTGTAACATAACTTCTACTTTTACCTATTTTTTTAGAAAACTCTTCTTGAGTTATATTTAAAGAATTTATTATATTTTTATACGCTAATGCTTCTTCTATTGCATTTAAGTCTTCCCTTTGTATGTTTTCAAGAAGTGCTATTTGCATCATTTCTTCATCATTAAAATCTTTTATTATTGCTGGTATTGTTTCAAGACCTGCTATTCTACTTGCTTTAACTCTTCTTTCTCCAGCAACTATCTCATAGCCTTTTATACTTTTCTTTACTATAATTGGTTCTATTACACCATATTCTTTTATTGAAAGAGCAAGTTCATTTAATTTATCTTCATCAAAAGTTTTACGTGGTTGATAAGGATTACTTCTAAGTTCATCAAGATTTATTTCTTTAATATCTTTTTTATCAGCAGTTTCTATAATGTTTCTTTCTAAAGTATTTATATCAAGTGTCTCATTATTAAAAAGTTGTTCAAGTCCTCTTCCTAATGCTTTTCTTTTATCCATTATTTTCTATTCTCCTTTCATCTCTTTCTATAACTTCTTTAGCAAGATTTATATAAGCTTCAGCACCTCTACTATTTGGGTCGTATTCTAAAATTGGTTTCCCATGTGATGGAGCTTCAACTAGTCTTACAAGTCTAGGTATTATTGTATTAAAAACTTTTTCTTTAAAAAATTTTCTCACATCTTCTACAACTTCAAGTCCTAAAAGTGTTCTACCATCAAGCATTGTAAGAAGAACTCCTTCTATATCTAAATCTGGATTTATTTTATTTTGTGTAAGTATTATTGTATTAAGAAGTTGTGTTACTCCTTCTAATGCAAAATACTCACATTGTACTGGTATTAAAACTGAATTTGATGCAGCAAGTGCATTTGTTGTTAAAAGTCCTAAAGATGGAGGACAATCTATTATTATATAATCATACCTATCTTTAATTTTCTCTAACTGATTTTTAAGTTGATCTCCTATCTTAAAGTTTTCATTTGAAACTCCTTTTTGTACAAGTTCAATATCTACACCCGCTAAATTTATTAGTGAAGGAATTACACTTAAATTCTTAAATTTTGTTTTTATAATAGTTTCATCTATTATAGAAGTATCTACAATAACATCATAAATACTTTTTTTAATATCAGCTTTATTTATTCCAAGTCCAGTACTTGAATTACTTTGTGGGTCCAAATCTATAAGTAATACTTTTTTGCCCAAATGGCCTAGAGAACTAGCTAAATTTATG
>JAFQIC010000019.1 GCA_017397745.1 Bacilli bacterium | reverse complement strand
CGATGCAGAGAAATTTGTACCCATATCATCACTTTGATCATAACTCACATCATTTATATATTTAAGAGTTAAAACATAATTATGTGTTTCACCCGATTTAATAGGAATATTAGTTGCTATATAGTCTCCACTAGTTGAAGGAAATTGAACCTCGTTATTATTTGTATATGCATTATTACCAGTACCTACTAAGGTATATACAAGATATTGTTTATTAACTAATGTATTTACTACATTGCCCCAATATATTCCATATGAAGTATCTTCTTCTCCAGTATTAGTAACACTAAAAACTTTAGTAGAAGACCAGTTAGGTGTTATATCTGTTGATTCTATATTTTTTGTTTCATTATAAGTAATTTCTAAATCGGCACCACGCACATACATTGATGAAGCTGTTTCATTTCCTAAAACTATAGCTAAAAAGTATGCATACGTAACACCAATAATTACAAGCGATAATGTAGCAAATATACTTATTAATAAAATTATAGTATCTCTATTTATTTTTTTATCATCCATTTTTAATTCCCTCATTTTAATTTTACCAAAACATGTAATTTATTTCAATATAATTATATATCTTATATTACGAATAGTTATAAATAATTTAACTTTTTTTGCATCTAATACTTCTATAGGAACTTCAAAAAATACTTTATTTTTGTTAATATTTTCGCTTTCTAAAACTTTTATATTTGATGTTTTAGCTTTATTATCAAGTTCATAATGTATTTTAGCAAAATAAGAAATAAAATCTGTACTATTTTTTACTTCTTTTTTTATGTAAATATTTTCATCAGATGTATATGAGGTAGTTAATCGGATAAGTGTTTTTTTAGTTGAATTTATAATATTAGGCACAAACTTTTTAACTCCTTCAAAACAGTACTTCTCTACACAATAGTTAAATTTTTCTTCAAAAGTATTATTAATATCAAAAGTATTTACTTGAAATTTTGAAGCATTTAAATTTGATTCACCTAAAAGTATTTCACTTCCAATAGTGTATTCTTCCATTCCATCTAAATAATCAATTAAAGTTGGGTTAATTACTACATCCTTATTTTTTGTATTAATTTCACCACTATAATTATCTACCTTATCTATGATTCTAAATGTATATTTATCACTTTTATATTTATTATCAACTTCAAAAACAATCAAAAAATTATATTCTTCATTTGGAACTAAAGATTGATTAACATATGTTTCTCCTAAATCAATAAAATAATTTCCTTTGGATAATGTATTAGTAAACTCCACATCTTCATAAATTAATCTAAAATTATCACTTTCTAATTTATCTTTTTTATTACTTATATTAACTACATTTATCTTTATTATAATATAGCTTTTATCTTTATTTATAGTATCACCTTTATAATCTACCGTAGTGATAAAACTATCTTCTACTGTATATTTAAAAGAACTTGATATAAAGTCTTCATTTTTACTGTATTTTTTATTATATACTGATATATTTAAAAATAAAGATAACACTACAATTAATAATAAAAGTGATATTCCTACTAAAAAATAAAATCTATATTCAACTATAAAGTATTTTGTTTCTCTTAGAAATCTTCTAAGTTTTCTCATATGTTTATATGAATCATTTGGAACTAATACTTCAATAATTTCACTGTCTTCAGCGCTTATATTAAGTTCTTCTAAATCTTTTTTAAAATCAAAACTTTTTATATCAAATCCTATTGATCTTAAAAAGCAAAAAATAACAAAATATAATTGAGGTAAAGTAAGAATTAAAAGAATATCTCTAATTATCCTAATATTTCTTATATCAAGCGCTTCTGTTTCTAAAATCTTTAAGACACTAAATAAATACATTAAAAATATAAATAATATAAAATAAAATGTGCATAGAAAGATATAGTATGTTCTTTTTTTATCTTTACTTTTCATTAATATATATACAGCGATGCCTATCACTATTGTAAAAATAATTACTATAAAAAGATAAAAATTTATAAAATGCGATGATAAATTTTCATAGTAAGTATAATAACCTGTTTTAACATAATCACTAAAAAACTTCAATAAATTATAAAATTTAATTAATATATATGATAAAAAAATAAAAAGGACCGCGTGTATGTATTTAAAGTTTTTTATTAAAAATGCATATGGCTTTTTAATGATCATAAGTTATTATTCTCCTATTCTTTTTATATTATATCAAAAAAAAAGAATAAAAACTATTCTTTATAGAAAATCATTTGTCCATCTAATAAATAAATTGTTTCATTTTGATTTACTAAAGCTTCTTTATTTGCCCCAAAAATATTTACTACTGATTTCAAAGTATCTCCTTCTTTTGTAATGTAATATTGAACACCTTTTTTTGGAAGAATAATTGTTTGATTTGGATAAATATATTCATCATATTTAAGTCCATTTAATTCCGCTATAAGTTTTGGATTTAAATTATAGTCTTTTGCAATTTTATATAATGTATCTCCACTTTTTATTACATAGTAAGTATAATACGGAGTATCTAAAACTTGCCTATTATAATTCATTATTATCACCTATAGTATTGTATGTATTTTTTTTAATTTAGTTATCAATATAAACATATAACATATTTTCTTTATTAAAATTTAATTCAAAAAAATGTAAAATCTTTTTTATTCCTTTACTATTATAAGAGTATAAATTATCTTTATATAAAAAGTATAAACTATCTTTATATTCTTTTATAATTTTTATGTCAGCGGTATTAAATATTTTAACTTTAAAATCATCATTATAAACTTTATAAACAGCATCACTAACTTCATAATTACTTATATTTTTTTCAAAATATGTAATTTTATTTTCATACTCTTTTTTTAATGCCGTAACCTTTTTATTATTTTTAATTTTTATATATCCTTTGTTTTCACTTCCAATTAAATTCGCTTTTTCTTTTTTTACATTTATTTCATAAAGTAGTGAATACTTTTTATCATATAAGTATAAATTATTTTTAAATTCTCCACTCCAATAATAATCATAATCTATTTTTGGAGTTTCAATATTTGAAACATCTTCTGATTTTAAATTAACTTTATAAAGTTTTTCAAATTCATGATTTTTATCATAATTAGGAAATATTAGATATTCATCTTTTAAAATACATAATGAATTATCATATCTTTCTTTTTGAAGCAAATCTAAATTAGTTATGTTTTCTCCATTCATTATATAAAAACCTTTATAATTCCAAAGTGCTACAAAAACATTATCTTCTAAATTATTATAAAATTTAAAATCTGCTGGTTCATTTTGTTCATAATAAAAATTTAAATCTAAATTTTGAAGTTGGGATTTAATATTTTCATCTTCTATTAAATAAAAAGCAATAGGTTCTTTTTCTTGAAAACAAGAAACATTATTTTCTTTATTTATTATAACATTATAACAAATTACATTATCACTTTTTATTTCTTCAATTTTATTTATTAGTTTTTTTTGAATACCTCTTTTTTGATATAAAACTATTTGAAAAAGATTATCTTCTTTAATATTTATTGTAAATTTTCCATTATTATATATTTCTTCTATATTAAAAGAATCTATTTTATATTTAATAGTATAATCAGAAATAAAATATTTTAAAATCGTGATAAATACTAATGTTAATATTATATAAAATACTTTTTTTACCATTTAAACCACCTATTTATAGTGTACCATATAAAATAAAAAAACTAAAGAAATCTTTAGTTTTACTTATTCTGCGATAACTTTATTTGCTACTAAGAACTCTTTTAATTGTTCAGAGTCAGTTACTGCACCACCTTGTTCTACTACAAGTTCACCACTTTTAGTTATGTAAGTATGTGGAGTACCATTATATTCTTTTAATCCATAATATTCTGTCACAGCTTTATAGTCTTCTTCTCTTCCTTCAGAATATAACTGATCAACTTCAAACCAATATAGTTTAAATCCATAAGTTTCTTGAAGAGCAGTTATGACAGGTTTGTAATTAATACAATGAGAACATGTTGTTTGAGCTAATACTGTAACTACGTATTCATCACTTTCTGTTTCCTCTACCCAAGCAGTTCCTTCTTCAGTTAGTTTATCTAAGTTTATTTCGTCCTTTGGATTTTTCTTACTTCCTGCTTCTGTTAATACTGATAAAAGCACAAATAATAAAAGTAATACAACTACAATAATACCACCTTTATACTTATTTAAAAACTTTTTCATTTTTCCCACCTTTCTATAAATATTTTATAATTTTTATTTTTAAATTACAAGTAAAAAGATTAGATATTTTCTAATCTTTAACTATTATCTATATTTTTTATTTACAAGGAACATAAACAATTTCTGTTTCAACTCTTATTTTTCCTGTTCTTCTCCATCCTTCTAAGAATGGTGAAGTGCTCCACTCTGTATATACTTGTGTACTTGAAGTTGTAGTTGACACTGCATCTTTGGTTTCTGTTGATTCTGTCACACAATATTTACCATCCGCTGTTAATGAACCTTTTTCACATTTATTTCCTTGATAAGTACCTTTAATTATAGTATAACATAAACCATTAACTAACGTAGCTTTAGGATCTTCACATTTAGAACTTCCTGGCGTAGTCTTTATATAATAACATTTAAAGTTACTACTATTAGGATTTCCCTCAGAACCATCAACACCTGATGGACAATTTACATTTTTGATTTTTTCTTCTTTATATGTTGTTTCATATTTATAACAAGTATCTGTTACTTTATCTAATGTATATCCATTTGAACATTTTGATATATAATATCCTGGTGTTGATGTATCATGACAAGAAGTTGAACAACTTTTTACAGGAACACTCTCTGTACATATAGAACATACAGTTTTTGTTTTTCCACCTACAGTTGTATTTTTACAATTACATTGATAAGAACGTTCTTCATATGTTATTGAACATGATTCACTACAAGACTGACTAGTTTTTCCAGGAACATATTCTTTATCTGGAGCAACTTCTATCTTGTTAACAACTTCTTTTGTTACTATATCATAAGTAACTATAGCATCCACATAATCTCTATATGTTTTTCCAGCTATTACTATAGGATTTGAAGTTATAGTTTTATCTTTACTATAAACTGGGATTGATGGTTGTTGATTAACAACTTTTCTATAACACACATTTG
>JAFQIC010000018.1 GCA_017397745.1 Bacilli bacterium | reverse complement strand
TGCTCCCGTTGCTCCTACTTCTCCTGGAATACCTTGTAATCCTTGAGGTCCTGTTGGTCCTGTCGCTCCTGTTGGTCCTACTTCTCCTGGAATACCTTGTAATCCTTGAGGTCCTGTTGGTCCCGTTGCTCCTACTTCTCCCGGAATACCTTGTAATCCTTGAGGTCCTGTTGGTCCTGTCGCTCCTGTTGCACCCGTTGCTCCTACTTCTCCCGGAATACCTTGTAATCCTTGAGGTCCTGTTGGCCCTGTCGCTCCTGTTGCACCCGTTGCTCCTACTTCTCCTGGAATACCTTGTAATCCTTGAGGTCCTGTTGGCCCTGTCGCTCCTGTTGCACCCGTTGCACCCGTTGCTCCCGTTGCTCCCGTTGCTCCTACTTCTCCTGGAATACCTTGTAATCCTTGAGGTCCTGTTGGTCCTATTGGTCCTGTTGCTCCTGTTGCTCCCGTTGCTCCTACTTCTCCTGGAATACCTTGTAATCCTTGAGGTCCTGTTGGTCCTGTTGTCCCTGTCGCTCCTGTTGCACCCGTTGCTCCTGTTGCTCCTCTAGGAATAGTAAAATTCAATACTGCAACACTTGAAGTTCCTACGTTAGTAACACTTGCTTCAGTTCCGGGTTCACCTGTAGTTGTCGTTCCGACAGTTATAGTTGCTGGTCCTGTTGGCCCCGTTGGTCCAGTTGGTCCTACACTTCCATTAAAACAACAACATGTTGGACACTTTGGTCCACACTCTTCTATTTTACGAAGTGCTCTTTGATATATATCGTTATTATTAAACATTTTTAACCTCCTCTATGATAATGTATGAAAAATTATTATTTTTGAAATGTTAAAACAACTATTTTTAGAAAAAAAATAAACTAAAATTTTTTTAGTTTATCTTATAAAGTTAAAATTCCCACTAAATACATCCTTTAAATAATTAAACATTACCCTAAAATAAGAAGATTTTTTAATATTTTCATTTACAACTAAATTATATTCTAATTCTTCACTATTATATTTAAAACGAAGTATTCCTACTTTATCTCCTTTTTTTAAAGGTGCCTTTACGTTATCTAGTTTTATATCGTATGTATATTCTATATCTTTAGTACCTTTATCAACAACTAATTTAACATCTTTTTCTAAATAAAAGTTATATTCTCTGTCTTTACTTTTATCTATATGTATTTTACCTAAAATCTCACTATTTTCTATCATTGTTTTTGTACCAAACATACTATATCCGTACTCCATCAAAGAAATTGTATCTTTACTTCTATTATCTTTAGTCTCTACTCCCATTACAACACCAATTAATCTCATATTATTTTTTTTCATTGTTGAAGTCAAACAATACATAGCATTTTCTGTAAATCCTGTTTTAAGTCCATCCATACCTTCATAAAATCTAACTAACGAATTAGTGTTAACAAGCCATCTCTTTTCACCATTTATTGTCAAATACTCTTCATATGTACTTGTATATTTAATTATATCTTCATATTTCAAAAGTTCTTTAGCTATCACTGCTAAATCATAAGCAGTTGTATAGTGGTCTTCTTCATCAAGTCCATGTGGATTTTTAAAGTTTGTATTATTTAGTCCTAACTCTTTTACTTTTTTATTCATCATTTCTACAAAATTTTCTTCTGTTCCACCAATATATTCAGCCATTGCTGTTGCGGCATCATTCGCGCTCCCTATAGCTATACCTTTAAGTAAATCATCGACTTTCATATAACCATTTTGAGGTAAAAATAGTTGACTTCCTCCCATACCTGCGGCATGCTCAGAAATAAATACTTCATCATCTAAAGCAATTTTTTCATCTTCAAGTGCTTCCATAATTAAAAGCATCGTCATAATTTTTGTCATTGATGCAGGTGCCATTTTCTCTTTTGAATTTTTTTCATAAAGTATTTTACCTGTTGACTGTTCTATAAGAATAGAACTTTTTGAATTAGGAGTTAAATTGACTTCAGCATTTAAATTTATAATTCCTATAAAAAATATAAAAGTTAATAAAAATATTTTTTTCAAATTTATCACCTAATAAATGTTATGTGTTAAATTTTCTTTTATTAAATATTTTTTTATTTATTTATATTTTTAAATATAATATAATTAATGTAGAGGTAGATATATAATGAAAAAATTTTTAACAAGTCTTGTTGTATTTGGTCTTATTGGATGTTTTATTTATTCTTACATAACTCGAGAAAACACTGAAAATAATGATAATAATCTAACCCCAATTACAGAAGAGGAAAAAGATGAACTAGAAGATCTTGGTTATTCTAAAGAAGATATTACACTTATAAGAGAAAACTTAAATGAAGAAGAAATTGATGAAATTAAAAATACACCTAATGAAAATTTAACAGAATATGTAGATGTTCCTTATTTTAAACTTGAAAATTTAGAAAGATATATCGAATATGATAATAGAACTGATTATAGTAAAGAAAATACTGTTATGTACGTAAATATTGGTTTAGATAGAGGATTTTATACTAATATAAAAACTGTATCAAATCCACATGACACGCTTGTTCTAGTTAACAAGTATAACTCTTTACCTTCCGGAATAGAACCTAACGATTTAATTAAAACAGAAAGTGTATACATGCAAAGAGAAGCTGGTGAAGCTCTTCTTAAAATGGCTGATGCGATGAGAAATGATGGAATTTCAATAATACTTCAAAGTGGATATAGAAGTGAAAGTACACAAACTTATCTTTATAATAATTATGTTAGTTACGATGGCGTAGAGAATGCTGACACTTACTCAGCAAGACCAAATCACTCAGAACATCAAACTGGGCTTGCAATAGATTTGAGTCACGATGGTACTTTAGAAGAATATTTTGAAGATACAATTCAATTTGATTGGCTGTCAAAAAATGCATACAAATATGGATTTATTATGAGATATCCTAAAGACAAAGTTTTTATCACAGGATATACGTATGAACCTTGGCATTATAGATACGTAGGAACTAAAGTTGCTTCTATTATTTATAATGA
This sequence comes from Bacilli bacterium, assembly GCA_017397745.1. Classification (GTDB taxonomy): domain Bacteria; phylum Bacillota_I; class Bacilli_A; order RF39; family UBA660; genus RGIG1840. The sequence goes on along the minus strand of JAFQIC010000018.1, from coordinate 5,966 downwards.
AGGTATAACTTTTGAAGAATACTATGTAAAATACATAGAAAATTAAAAAAGAGGTCAAAGTTCCTCTTCTTTATAAGTATTTACTTAGTATTCTTTTAAGTTCTGTTTTAAATTTTTCTTTTATCATTACATCTTTAAATCCATCTTCAATATAATGTTTTTTTATAAATGATTTATTTTCTTTTAATAAAACTATCACTGGTGTATTAAATTTTTTTATTTTTTTAAGTTCTTTTAAAATAGGTAGTGCTTCACTTTCTTTCATATGATCTTTTATTATAATTAAATTATACCTCTCACCAGCATTTATTCTAGCAATAGTATCCGATGCAAATAAAGAACCATTTATTATAATCTTATATTTAGAAGCTTCTCTTCTAAACTCATTTATTTCTTCAGTATCATCACTAACCAAAAGTACTCTATTTTTCTTATCCATTATTTCATTGTACTTTTTTACATTTTCAGAATAATATGTTTCATTACTATCAATTTTTTGATCTATGTAAATAGAAACTGTAGTACCTTTTCCTTCTTCACTTTTAATGTGAAGTGAACCACCAATTAATTTTAATATTTTACTTGCCGTTTTTAAATTTACATCTAGACTATTTAAAGACTCTTCTTCTTTTTTTGTAAGTTCTTTAGTTTCGGCTATTATCTCATTAACCTTTTCCACATTCATTCCACTACCACTATCTGATATATTTATTATAAGTCTACATATATCATATCTTGCAAGTGAGCTTATATCTATTTCTATAAAACCATTAATAGTATGCTTAACAGAATTATCTATTATAGCCATCATAACTTGTTTAAGTTTTATTGAATCTCCATATAAGTTGTCAGGAATACTTTTATCTACATTAAATCTTAATTTAACATCTTTATTTTTTAAAAGTAATTCTGTTTTCTTTTTTATTTCTTCAAAAAGTTTACTTAAATTATAAGAAGTATTATAAATTTTAATATTCTTTAAATCCATCTTAGAAATATTTAACACATCTTTAATTAAATATGATATATCACTTGTATTAGCTTCTATATTATGTAATAATTGTGATTTTTCTTTATTATTTGAAGTTTTTTTATAAAGTTCAATATCATTTTGAATATTTAAAACTGGTATTCTTAAATCTTGTGACATTTTAAAAAGAAATTTCGATTTATCTTCAATTGAGTTTTGTACAAGTTCTTTATTGCGAAGTAATTCTTGTATTAATTTTATATCTGGATTTTCTATAGTATGATACATAAGCATTGTTATAAATGAAAATATAAAATTAATTAATAACAATGCTGGATTTATTTTTTGAATAATTGTTGATGATATTAAAAGTATTATAAACGCAACAATTGGTATGTAACCTTTTCTTTTAATATTTTTTATATTAATTAAAACCAAGAGGATCATAATAAACATATAGATTCCACATACGCCAAATACTACATCAACACTTGGACCGTATGAATATTTCATATTATTTTCATTATACAAATATATAGGTAAGATTAGAATCGTTAATACTAAAATAAAATAAATTACTACATATATACGATAAAGTTTTTTATATTTTTCTTTAATATTTATATTTTCTTCTATAATTTTTTTATTTGAAATGACAAAACTATATGCAAGAAATATAGTTACCCAAGTTAGACATAATATTAAATAAATTTTCATTATTAAATCTCTTATTATTTGAAATTTATCATCGATAAAAAGTGGTATTGTAAGTTCTACTAATAATGAAAAAATTGTTACTAATAATAATCTTTTATAAATTTTATTTTCTACTGTATTAAGTGTTTGTTTTGAAAAAAATATTATAGCAATTAATGATGTAAAAAATAAACCTGCGACCGAAAGATAAATACTACTACTCATACACACGCTCCTTTATTTAAGTAAATTATAACATATTCTAATCTATTTTTGAATAAATATTGATTAAGTTTTAAAAAAAAAGACAACTATTTAAAATTAATTGTCTTTATATATTATTATTTTAATATCATTTGTGGAGCCTTTAAATTTTGAACATACTCACTAGCTTCAGATTCTAATAGTAATACATCTTGCTTATTATTCTTATAAGGAATTACCCTACTTTTAAAATATACTGGAATTTTATAATCCGGAATTTCTTCATTACAAATTCTTTTAACTTCTTCAATCATATTTTCTTCATCTACATTTTCATCAAACTCAATAAAGGCCATAGGAACTTCTAATTCTTTTTCATCAGGTGCGCCTACTACAACACAAGTCCTTACATTAGGAATAGAGGATATAACATTTTCTATAGAATCAGGTGAAATTTTAAATGCCGCTCTTTTTATAAGTCTTTTATTTCTGCCTTTTGGATAAATAAATCCCTCAGAATCAATTATTGCTAAATCTCCTGTATGTACATATTCTTTTCCATCTTCATGAAGTTGTTTTACTTCTTTGGTTGCTTCTTTATCACCTTCGTATCTTACAAATAAACTATCTGAATGAAGACATAATTCTCCCAATTGTCCATTTTTTAATTGTTTATTTGTATTTGAATCAACAACTATTGCTTCTACTCCAGGAAGTGGTATACCAATTGAACCAGGTCTATTTGCGTAGGTAACTGATACTACTGCTGCCCCAACAACTTCATTATTTCCATAACCATTTATTATTATTTTTTCAAATAACTGCATCATATCAATTATTTCTTCTGGTGAAAGTTTATCTCCACCCGAAACAAAAACTTTTACTCTGCTTATACCTTTAAGTACTCTATCAAGTTCTTTAATAAGTTGTTTTTGTAATTTTAAAGCTATTTTTCTTATTGTGTTTATATCAGTTATATCATATCCACTTTCTTTTTCTTCAATGAATTTTTCAAATTCTTTTAATATTTCAGATTCTTTTTCTTGAAATTCAACTGCTAAATATTTAATTGGATCATCTGATATATTTTCTAATTTTTCAATTTTTTCATACAACTCTTTTATTTTTTTGTACATATATCTATAATGAAGTGGTGCACCAAAAGATATATCAAACTTTCCTAAATCATTATATACAGTATTTTCATCAACAAAAGGTGTTATTTCACTTTTCATTCCATGAATCATTGCTGTCAGATATGAGTTATCAAGTCCATAAATTACAAATGGTGGAACTGATATATGCATAGTATTTCCTCTATAAAGAGGCAAATCTGTATAACTTAGTCTTTGTGGAATTACATTAAAGTTATAATCTGTATGTAAAATTGATTTAGCAGGGCCTGTACTTCCACTTGATGAAACATTAACTGCGATTCTATTTTTATCATAGGGTGCTGCCTCTAAAAGACTAAACATACTACCTTCTTTTAGAAATTCCCTGTATTTCATAAACCTTGAATCTTTTGGAAGTCCGATATATTTTCCTTCTTTTTTATCTTTTAAATCCGCAATAAAATGAGCTAGTGGTGGTAAATAATCTTTTGGAGAAGAAACAAGAACTTTTTCTATTTTAGTTTCATCAATTATTCTTTCTATAAGTGGGAGAATTCCATCAAATGTTACAAGAATTTTTATACCACTTTCATTTAAACTTTTTATAAATTCTTTTTCTTTAACTCTTAAATCAATCCATTTAGAGGTTGCTCCTAACTTATTAATAGCTAATAAACTTTCATTTACAAGTGGACTACCTATTGTACTAATAGCTATTGTATCTCCTTCTTTAATACCATACTTATGATAAGCATCTGCGGCTTTATTTGCTGAATTAAAAACTTCTTCATATGTATGATTAAATCCTAAATAACCTATCATATCAGAAGATAAATTATCTTGATTTTCACTCGTTACAAGTGTATATATAGTTTGATTAGGATCAAAATCCCTAATTGGATTTTTTCTATGATATAAATGTTTGTTTTCTATTTCCATTAAAAAACCTCCCGTATTTAAATTATACAATAAGAGGCTTTAATAGACAATTTATTTTGTAAACAAATGTAAATAAAAGTTATTTTCTATTATAATTCTTTTTTTTCTTTATAAAAATTAATTTGTATATAAACAAAATAATAAAGAAAATTACTATAAATATAGCTGCACCTAAAAGTATTTTATCAGAATCGTTTAAAATAATTTTTGAAGAAACATTTGAATCTAGTACATTATCAAAAACTTCTTTATATACTTCCTTAGTTTTATTGACATTGATTTTGTAAATACTTTTTTCATTAGATTCTTTTGATAATACAGTTATTAATATAATATTATTTCCTTCTTTTAAATTAGAATTTCCTTCAAGTTTAACATTTACATTTGAATTAAATGTTTCATAAGTTATGTCTAGTTCTTTTTCATCTAAAATATTGAGGCTGTAATTAAATACATTTGAACTAAAATTTATATCATATCCTTTTACTTTTAATGATTTTAATAATAAATTATTTTCTTCTTTTATTTCTCCTACAAAAATCTTAAATATATAATATATAACACTTTCATTCTTTTTATGTACTTTTATTTCTACTTTATTTTCACCTTTATCTAAAATAATATTCCCTATTCCCTCTACATAATCATCATCTTCTTCAAGTGTAGCATTTATATGTATTTCTGAAATATTTTCATTTAAATAAACATTATACTTATATATACCTTTATTAAAATAAGGATTTAAGGAACCAACACTTAAACTTATATTACTTATTGCTTTAATTTTTATACCAAAAGAAAAGAAAGTTAATAAATAAAATATTATAAATAAAAGTTTCCTTTTCATAATCAAGCTCCTATTTTATTACTGTTATTATAATATCCTTAATATTAACTTTCTCGTTTTCAATTAAAAATGCTGATTTAAATCTTTCCATCATTTCAGGTATTTCTTTATTATAATAAATTGTACCGAGTATTTCCCCTCTCTCTACTTTTTCTCCGACACTTTTATAAAGTTCAATACCTACTGCATAATCTATAAAATCTTCTTTTTTAATTCTTCCTGCACCTAAATCTTTACAAAGAGTAGCTAATATTATTGGATCTATATTATTAATATAACCACTTTTAGTTGATTTTATAGCAATTTTTTTAGAAAAATCTTTAATTGAATTAATATCTCCTTTTTGATATTCTATCCATTCATAAAATTTATTTTTTGCATTTCCATTATTATATGTTTCTTCTACTTTTTTTAGAGCATCATCAAAAGAAATATTTAAAGCAAGAGAAGTCATATGTGCACTTAAATTAAAACATAAATTTTTAAATCTTTCATCATATTTACCATCAAAAAATTCTTTTACCTCTTTTACTTCAAGTGCATTTCCTATAGTTCTACCTAAAGGATAATTCATATCAGTTAAAACACATATAACTTTTCTATTATAATGCTTACCTATTTTTATCATTAATTCAGATAACTTTATAGCACTATCTATTGATTTCATAAAAGCACCTTTACCAACTTTTAAATCAATTACTATATTGGGTGAAGAAGAAGCTATTTTTTTACTCATTATTGATGAAGCAATTAAAGGAATTGAATCTACTAAATTTTTCTCATCACGAAGTGCATATATTTTTTTATCAGCAATGCACATATTTTCAGTTTGACTTATTATAGATATACCTATATCATTTATTTGTTTTTTAAATTCATCCATTGTTAGATTTACATTGTATCCATTGATACTCTCAAGTTTATCTATTGTTCCTCCAGTAAGACCTAAACCTTTACCACTCATTTTGGGAACAGCTATGCCAAGGGAAGCTACTATAGGTGCAACTATGAAAGATGTTTTATCTCCTACTCCTCCAGTACTATGCTTATCAACAATACTTTTATTTATATCACTAAAATCGAGAACACTTCCACTTTTAATCATGATGTCAGTTAAATAAAACAACTCTTCTATAGATAAACCATTATCATATATATTTTTTATAAATAAAGTCATTTCATCATCAGAAATGCT
>JAFQIC010000017.1 GCA_017397745.1 Bacilli bacterium | reverse complement strand
TGGAGCAAGTGAGGAGAATCGAACTCCCATCTCAGCCTTGGCAAGGCCGCATATTAACCATTATACTACACCTGCGTATGAATATAATACCAAAAATGATATTATAATTCAACTATTTTGTTTTAAGTTTTATATGTTTTATAAAAGAATAATATTTATTTTCTTTATCGTTTTTCATTCTGATTTTCAACATTAATATAAGTTCTAATAATGTATATACCTTAAAACGTTCAATTTTATATTCCGTGGCAAGTTTTTCTATAATTTTTAAAATTATTTTCTTTTCATTTACTTTATCATACATTGTTGTTTCAAATAATATATATTTTTTTATATCCTTTTCAAACAATTTTTTGTAATAATCATCTTTCATAAACTTTATATAGTATTTATTACCATCTAAGTTATCTAATTCTCTTAAAGTATCATAATAGCCTAGTTTAAAATTGTATTTCGTTCTTTTTTGATCAAAATTAATTATTGATCCTAAGTTTTCATTTGGCGCGATAATTGAAACATTCTCTTTTTTCATCATTTTATCGATTTTATTATTTTTGTATATTTTTATAACATATATTTTATCAAATTTTTTACTATCAAGCATAGAAATAGGACAATTATTAAATACACCGCCATCTAAATAATATTTATTGTCTATTATTTTTTCTTTTTTAAAAATAGGCAAATATGAACTTGCTAAAACATACTCTGAAAGTTTGCCTTTTTGAATATTTTCTTTAAAAGTTTCTATCATTTTATTATCTGTTAAGCAATATGTAGTTAGTCCATAATCTATTTGACTTGTTCTAATCTTATTTTCATCTATATTTTTAACTAATAATTCCTTAAAATTTGTTATATCTATACCTTTATTATTAAAAATTTTCTTTATATCATTTATATTTTCACTAAATTCGTTTAAAGTGAAATTATTATATGATGACGTACCAAAAATTTTTTTAGAATCTAAACTTAACCATAGTTTTTTTAATTTTTTAAATTCATTTGAAGCAATAAGTGCACCATTAATCGCACCTATAGAAGTTCCAACAACTACATCAAATTTTATATTTCTTCTCAGTAAAGCTTCTACCGCTCCTACTTGATAACTTCCCCTAGCGCCACCACCTTGAAGAACTAGTCCTATCATTATAATACCTCCAAACATTTTAATGATCTAATAAATAATATTAACGAAATTACTCCAAATATAGCCCCTCCTACTATATCACTAAAGTAATGAACATTTAAATAAATTCGAGAAAAAGCAATTAAAAGTATAAGTATTAAAAAAATTATTGAACAAATTATTTTATATGTTTTTTTATCTGTTGATATAATTAAAAAATAAAGAAACAAGCCATAAAAAGCAGTACTGCACATTGTATGTCCACTTGGAAAGCTAAATCCCGTAGCTTCTACTAGTTTATCTAGCGGTCTAGTACGTCGGAAACTAATTTTTAATATCGTATTTAAGAAAAATGCCAAAAATAAATTTAAGATCATATAAATTGAATACTTTTTATTTTTTAAAAATAAAAACATCATCAAAATAAGTATTCCAAAAACTATTATATCTCCAAAATTAGTTAAAAAAGTAAATGAAGCAGTAAGTCTATTATTTGTTAAATTTTCTGCTATAAATTTTATTAATAAGTTATCTATTTTATTAATTTCTTTGTTGAATAAAATATTTAAAATAACTGATAAAATGCACATTAAAACAAATAATAGTATGTAATATTTATTATAATTTAAAATTTTATATATTTTTTCTTTCATATTTTAAAACAATAACGTTAAAAGCATTAAAATTGCTCCAATAACTATTCCAATAACTTTTTCCTTTTTATCTTTACTTTCTCTAAAACTAGGAATTAATTCATAAAGAATTATATAAATAAGCATTCCAAATGTTATGGATAGAACTACACCTAAAGCAAAGCTTTTTTCAAAATAAACATTAAATACATAAGAAATTAAAGCACCAATTAAATTTGCTAAAACTAGAAAACCTATTAATTTATAACTTTCTTTTTTTGATGTCTTTTCTTTATATATTTGACCTGTTAAAGTCATACCAAGTGCAACGTTATGGCATCCTATTCCAAAAAGATATATAAAACCTGTTTTTATTGAAGCAACAGTTGTTGCATAAAGACTCATTCCTTCTACTATGTTATGAAAAAATAACGCAATACTTGTTACGTAAGCTATATGTTTTAAATTTTTCTTTGAATTAGAATGATTATGATCCGGCATAAATTTATCTAAAACTTTAAGAAATGCATAACCTACTAAAGACATTAAAAATATAAATGCTATAGATTGAAGTGTTATAAATTTATTATTAAGTAGTTCAATGGATTCTGGAAGTATATGAACTAATCCTAAAAATAATAAGACAATTAATCCTAAAGCGATAGAAAAAGACTCAATTTTTTTATTATTTTTTGATTTAAATATTATAATCATCCCGACAAACATAAATAATCCAGCTAAAACTGAAAATAAAATTGCTATTAAAGATTTCATTTTTAATCACCTATATTAGTAATTTTATCACATAATTATATTTTTTTACATAAAAATGTAAATTTAACTATATTTTTTTCATATAATTTGATATAATACTTATTACAACGGACCTATAGCCAAGTGGTAAGGCACGGGACTGCAACTCCCTGATCGTTGGTTCAAATCCGACTAGGTCCTCCATTAAAACATTTGTCCAAACTTTTTAAAGTTAGGATTTAAATATATAAGTATCAATTTCAATAAGAAGTTGGTACTTTTTTAATGTTTATATTTAGAAAAGATAGTTTTTATATTAGTATTACTACTAAAGAAATAGAAATTGAAAATTATTTAAAAATAATAGAATTTATATGTGATTTTGTATTACAAAACCTACTATCATAAATGATAATATCAGAAATATTGATAAATCAAATTTTAATTATTTGGAATTTCATAGAATTATTATTAAAGGTATT
>JAFQIC010000016.1 GCA_017397745.1 Bacilli bacterium | reverse complement strand
TTCCACCACGCTTGCATAAAGAGAATTATTTCTCTTTTATTGCTTTTAACATTTTCTCCCATAATTTTGTAGAAGAATAATTGAGTATTCCAACTTTATAAATTTTAAGTCCATATTTAATAAGTAAAAAATTAGTAATTAACAAAATAACTGTTGAAATAATTATATCTATATATGATATTTGTCCTAATATTAATAATACTGGCGAAAGTATACCAGAAACAAATGGTATAAACGATACAATTTTTATAAATATTGAATTGTCATACATACTTGAAATAAGTGCAATATAATAAGCAAATAACATTATAAGCATTAAAGGAGTTTGAAGTTGTTGATAATCTTCCATACTAGTAGTCATTGACGCAAATATGCCTGCAAGTAAAGAATACGCAACAAATGTTAATACCATCATTATTATAACAAAAGGTATTGCTTTTAAAATATTACTAAATATTCCACTTGATACAAAAGTATTTAAAAATGAAGTTGAATCTATACCAATAGAGCTAACTAAGCTAGTAATTTCTGACATACCACCTCTAATCATCATTCCTAAAAATCCACTAAATAATATAATTGCACCTTGAGATAAAATAAATATATTAGTAGAAATTACTTTTGAAAAGAAATGGACAGTTGGTGACACACTTGAAATAATAATTTCCATACTTTTAGATGTTTTTTCTTCATTTATTTCTGCACCTATCATATTTACAACCATAACTACAAGTAAAAATACTGGAATTATAAAAATCGGAATTAATATATTACCAATCATAGTAAGAGTTTCTTCATTTTCATCAAGTTCTTCTGATAAAAATACTCTTTCAATTTCAACATTTTCATATATTTTAGCAAGTTCTTCCTTATCAATATTACTATTTTGAAGTGAATAATTTACTTTTGAGTTGTTTAGTGCATTTACAAGTGTTTGATATAAAATAGTGTCAATATACTCATATGAAATAATTTTTGAAATTATTTTATTTTCATCATTTACTTCAAAAGTTATTATTATATCTTTTTTTTCTTTTTCTTTTATTTTATTTTCAATAATTTTTTTATCTTTATCATATTTATTAATTTTTATATCAGTATTTATAATATTTGAATTTTCACTTATTAAACTTTCAAAACTATTATACATTCCTATTTCATCAACTACATATATTTTAGTAGTTTCATTAAAGTCACCACCAAAATATTTTATAATTCTATCAATGTTTATAATCGCAGGTACAAGCAGCAATAAAAGTATATTTATTCCAATAAACCACTTACTACTAAATTTCTTTTTAAGACTTGTTTTTATTAAAAACTTAAGTTTATTCATCGTATTTTGCACCTACTTTCTCAATAAATATTTCATTAAGAGTTGGTTCTTCTACTTCAAACTTAATAATATTTTTACATCTGCTTACATATTTAAATACACAATCAATGTAAAGATCATCTTCAATTTGAACTGTAAACTCATTCTTATTTTTTTCTACTTTTAAAACACCTTTTATATCTTCAAGTTCTTCTTTTAAAACATCTCCTATAATTTTTATATTTTTCTTTCTATAATCTTTTTTTATTTTTGAAAGTTTTCCTTCTAAAACACTTTCTCCTTTAACTAAAATAAGCAGTGAATCACAAAAATATTCTACATGATCCATTCTATGTGATGAAAATATAATAATAGTTCCATTTTTTTTAAGATTTAAAATTTCTTTTTTAAAAAGTTCTACATTTATTGGATCAAGTCCTGAAAATGGTTCATCTAAAATTAATAATTTAGGTTTATTTAATATAGCCATTATAAATTGTACTTTTTGGCAATTACCCTTTGATAATTCTTTTATTTTTTTATTTTTATATTCACTTATTTTAAATTTTTCTAAATATTCATCTAATCTTTTTTCTATTTCAGTATCATCTAAGCCTTTAAGATGTCCATAAAAAAGCGCTTGCTCAAAAACAGTTAGTTTTGTCAAAAGACTTCTTTCTTCCGTAAGAAAACCAATATAATCTGTAAGTGAATAATCTATTTTTTTCCCAAATAAAGTTATCTCACCTTCAGTTTTATCTAAAAGTCCCATAATCATTCTAAAAGTAGTTGTTTTACCAGCACCATTAACACCTAAAAGACCAAAAATTTCTCCTTCTTTTATTTCAAAAGATAAATTATCAACAGCTTTAAAGTCGCCATAATACTTTGTTACATTTTTTACCTTAAGCATTTTTTAATCCTTCCTAATTATTTCTACATCATCACCAGTATTAAGTAAAAATGCATTTGCATCATCAGTATCTAAATGTAGTTCAAATCTGAATGTATTTTTTATTTTTACATAAACTTTTTCAAGTATTCCACTTTTTTCTCCTAATACTCTTATTTTAACTTCTTCATTATCAACAAAACCTTTTTCTTTTGCATCTTCCTCTGTCATATGAATATGCCTATTTGCAATAATTACACCACTTTTTAAATAACAACTTCCTTTTGGACCAATTAAAGTAGCATTTTCACTACCATCCAAATCTCCACTATTTCTAACAGGCGGATTAATACCTAAAAAATAACTATCAGTTTTACTAACCTCTAATTGTGTATAATCTCTAATAGGTCCTAAAACTCTAACATTTTTTAAAATATTTTTATCTGTTTTTACATCAATTGTTTCATATGTTGCATACTCTCCAATTTGACTTAAATCATTTCTTTTATTTATTTCATAATCTTTACCAAATAAAATATCTTTTACGTCTTCACTTAAATGAATGTGTCTATTACTAACACCAACTTTTACTTTCATATATTATCCTCTCTAAATAATTATATAATACTTTTTCAATTTTTTAAATATAATATCATATAATAAAATAAGGAGTGAAGTATAATGAATGGAAGTTATTATAGCAATCCTATGTTTACTGAGAATGTAAGAATGCCTGCGGATAATTTTTCATCAGGTCCTACTACTACTTTTCCTATGGAACAAAGTTATATTGAAAATATATTGAGAGCCAATATAGGAAAAAAAGTTTCTGCTTACGTAAGTTTTCCTGACTCTTTAAATTGGAAAGATAAAATTTTCACAGGAAGAGTTGAACAAGCAGGAAGAGACCACCTAATAATAAGCGATCCATCTACTGGTAAATGGTATTTAATATTAATGATATATCTTGATTATGTAGAATTTGATGAAAAAATTAATTATGGACTTTAATTAGTCCTTTTATTTTGATAAAATATTATAAAGGATGTGTTGAATATGTTTTTTTTAATAATATCATTTATAGTCATTATAATAATATTTTCTTTTTCAATCATTTTTATTATTCAAAATGGAAAAATAAAAGAACTTTTACTTAAAATAAATTTATCTTATGAAAAAATAAAAGAAAATCTTAATAAAAAAGGGGAAATCGTAGACAGACTTATAAATATAATTCAAAGGGAACTAAAAAAGGAAAATAAAACTTTTAAAAAATTTAAAACTATAAAAAGTGATAAATTATCCGATTATGAAATAGATAAATTACTTTCAGAAATAAGTACTTTAATAAATACTATGAAAGAAGATAATACAAAACTATCAAAAGTAAAAAGTTTTGATGGATTAATAAGTGATATGAATGAAATTGATAATTCTCTAGTTGCACTTAGAACCTTTTATAATAAATATGCTGGTTATTATAATAATCTACTTACAAAAAAAAGTTATATTATTTTAAAAATGTTAAAAAAATATAAACTTAAAACATTTTTTGAAGGTAAAGAACTTTTAAAAGATACTACAATTTAAAATTTATTTCACCTCTATTATTTATTCTTAAAAATTCATTTGTTTTAGAAAATGGTCTACTTCCAAAAAATCCATTATAAGCTGAAAATGGTGATGGATGAGTACTTTCTATAATCAAATGTTTTTTATTTGTAATAAAAGATTTTTTACTTTTTGCAAAAGCTCCCCATAAAATAAAAACAACTGCTTCATCTTTTTCATTTATTTTTTTTATTATATAGTCTGTTAAAAGTTGCCAACCAAGTTCTTTATGTGATAAAGGCATATCTTTTTTTACAGTTAAAATACTATTTAAAAGAAGAACACCCTCCTCTGCCCATTTTGTTAAATCACCATCTTTTTCATTTATTATTCCTAAATCATTTTTTAATTCTTTAAATATATTTTGAAGACTTGGTGGAAGTTTAATCCCTTTTTTCACAGAAAAAGAAAGTCCATGAGCTTCTCCTTCACCATGATATGGATCTTGCCCTATTATTACAACCTTTACTTTTTCATATGGTGTTTTTTTTAAAGCATTAAAAATATCTTCTTTTTTAGGATAACAAATATATTTATTATATTCTTCATCTACTTTATTTAAAAAATTTTTAAATCCTTCTCCTTCAAACACTACTTTTAAAACATTATCCCAATCATTTCCAATCATACTTACCTCTTACTATTTTGATTAAACTATAACTATTTATTGAAAGAAGCACTAATAAAAATATATCAGTTATTTCCCAAATTAAATCTACATTTATATATAATCCTATACAAGAAAATAATATCACAAAAATTTTAAAAATAAAACTAGAAGTATTATTATTACATATAACTTTTAAATTTGATACTCCTATATAAATACCACTTAATATTGTTGTTATTCCAAATAATAGTAAAAGTACTATTAATAAATATGAACCCATATTACCAAAATGGCTTAAAAACACATTATTAATAAGTTCATTATAATTATTAACCACTAAAATATTTTTATCTAAAAAAATTAGTACTATAAAAGCATTAAGAGTTCCTATTATAAATGTAATAAAATAAGAACCAAAAACTTGTATAAGCGCTGTTTTTTCATCATTTTTACTACTAACTATACCAGTTGAAGAAGTTGTTCCAACTAAAAGTTCATTTAAAAAAACACTTCTTCTAACACCGATTAAAAGTCCAGTAAGAAAACTTTTTGGATTTAAAGCAGAATAAAAAATATCTTTAAATATATATGGTATACTTTCAATATTTTTAAAAATTACAAAAAGAGATATTATTATAAATAAAGTACACATACAAGGTACAATATAATTCATAATATTTAAAACTTCCTTTAAATTAAATATAACTGTTAAAAGAAGAAATAAAAATAATATAATTAATATCAATGTTTTACTAATATCAATGTTTAATAATATTATTGAAGAAATAGTATTTGTTTGTATCATCAAAAAAATAAGTGAATAAGTTATTACTAATATTAAAGTCGCTATAGTAGCTAGTTTTTTATTATTTATACCATTTTTAATTATAAAGTAAGGTCCACTTAAATAGATATCTTCTTTTTTTTCCTTGAACTTACTCCCTATTTTCACTTCAATATAAATTAAAGAAGATGTTATAAGTGTAAAAATCCACATCCAAAAAATAGAACCCGCTCCACCTACATATATCATAGCTGTAGTTCCAATTATAGAACCAACTCCTATTTTTGTTCCTAAAGTCATAAATAATCCTAAGAGACTTTCTCCTTTAAAACTTTTAAGTATTTCTTTTAAATTAAAAACTTTAAAATTAATACGTCTAATTATAAAAAAACTAAAACTTATTAAAAATAGAATTAAAAATAACCAAAATATATTTAACATAATAAAATATATTTTAGTTACTTTTTACTTATTCATCTTTTAATAATTCTTTTATTTTTCTAAACCTGTGATTTATACCACTTTTAGTGATTTTATTTCCTGTTTCATAGGTTATAATTTCTGCGAGTTCTGAAAGTGAAGAATCTTTATATTTTTCTCTATATATACATATTTCTTTTATTTTATCATCAAGTAAATCAAAATCTTTTACTTTTTTTAATTTTTCAATGAGTTTTAACTGTTCATTAGAACTATTAATTATTTTTTCAACATTTGCTTGTTCACAATTATTAAGTCTGTTAGTCATATTCTTATGATCTCTATATATTCTTATATCTTCAAAATAAAATAGATTATTATATGCATTTAAAAGTTTAATAAAATCACTAATTTTTTCAGATTCTTTTATATACACCATATATTTTTTTTCTCTTTTTAAAACTTTACTATTGAAATTAAGTTCTAAAAGTAAATCATTTAAAAAATATGCGCTCTTTTTATTACTTATTACAAATTCTAAATGGTATCTAGAAGTTTTAGGATCATTAATACTTCCACAAACAAGAAATGCGCCTCTTAAATATGCGTGTTTATCTTCATCATTATCTATTATAAAATTGTCAGGAACATAATTTCTTTCGTCTTCTTTTATAATTGATAAATCTTTTAAAATCAAATCGTTTTTTTGAACAATTTTTATTTCTATAATTCTAGATTTATTTAAATTATTTATATTGTCACTGTCCATATCAATATCAATATGATATAAGTTTTTTACTAGTTTATAAATTCTTCTAGCAACTGATAAATTTTCAGTACTGATAACAAAATAATTTTCATATATTATACTACTATAATTAACTATAGCAGATAATTCAGATAACGATTCACTAGTTCCATAAAAATTATTAGCTATCTCATTTTTAATATTTTGGGTATAAGACATATATATTCACCTACCAAAAATAAATGTGTTTTAACTTTTACTATGTGTATAGTCTATCACAAAAACATTTTTTTTACAAATGCATTTTAATAAAAAATTTGATACAATTAAAGAGGAGGAAAAATGAAAAAATTAAATATAGCCATAGATGTAGATGATACTATATCAAACACTTTTGAATATATGATTAAATATGTTTCAGAATTTTATAATATTGATGAGAAATATCTTGAAGAAAATGATATATCTTATTCAACTTTAACAAAAGAAATGAAAGAAAAAGAAATTGAATTTAGCAAGAAATATTTTGAAAAAGTTGCATTAAATGTTCCAATTAAAGAAGATTCAATACATTACATTAATAAATTAAAAGAAGATGGACATAATATTATAGTTATAACTGCAAGGGATACATTTTTTTATAAAGATCCATATAAAACCACAAAAGCTTATCTTAATAAATTTGATATTCCTTTTGATAAACTTATATGTAATAGTGATAAAGTAAAAGAATGCAAAAATAATAATATTGATTTATTAATTGATGATAGTAATCATAATTGTGAAAATGTAAGTAAAGCAGGTATTAAAGTTTTAATGTTTGCTTGTAAAAGTAATAAAAACATACATAATTTTAATAAAGTTTATAATTGGAAAGAAGTTTATGATTATATAAAAACACTTGTTTAACAAACTGTTTTAAGTAATAACATTTAATAAGTTGGGTGGTCCAAACTTCAATTAGAAGAAAGGCGAGAAAATGAACAAGAAAGATTTTTTAATTCTATCTCTAGTAATAATTATCTTCCTTTTACTATTCTTACTATTTATAGTTTTAATATAAAAGAAATCCACCTAACTCAGCAATATTATGGCAACACTCAATATTAAGTGTTCCTTTTTTATTTTATGAAGTTTCCTTCATCAATATACATTTTACATAAAAAACGACTTTCTAACAAGTCGTTTTATATTTACTCGAATATTTCGAGTTTACTAACAATTTGGTAGCGACGGTGAGATTCGAACTCACGACCTATCGGGTATGAACCGATTGCTCTAGCCAACTGAGCTACATCGCCATTTCAAACGATATTGGTATTATATCAAATAAAATTTGCAATTTCAAGTAATAAAAAGAAATAATTTTTATTGATAACTATAAGATATAAATAAATTGTATATTTTTTACATTTTTTTCTAAAAATTATACATTTAAAAAATTAATATTTGAACAAAATCATAAAATAAAGTATACTATTATTAAATAAAGGTGATATGAATGAAAAAAAAGAAAATACTCCTTGCTTATGCTTCATATGGTTCAGGGCATAAATCTGCGGCTAAATATATTGAAAATTATTTTTTAAATCAAAAAAATAATTATGAAATAAAAATTTTAGATATAAGTGATTATAATACTTCATTTGGTAAACTAGCTGAATCACTTTACAGTTTAAACTTTAAACACAATGCAGGTTATCTTTTTACATTAATTTATAAATTTTTTAATCATAAAGTTAGTACTCTACCCTATAAAAAATTTACTGAAAAACTTTATAATCAAGAACGACTTCAAAAAGCTATATCAGATTTTAATCCTGATTTAACAATTTCAACTCACTTTTTCGTAGGAATATTAATTAGTAAATATAATAAAATGAAAATAATAAATTCTAAAATTTTAACAGTACTAACAGATTATAAATCACATGAAATATGGACTAGAAACTTTAAAAATGAAGACGGATTAATTGTTGGAAATGAAATAATAAAAAATGAACTTATAGAAGAAGGACTAGATAAAAATAAAATATATCCTTTTGGTATTCCACTATCAGAAAAATTTAAATCTGCATTAAATAAAGAAGAAACTTATAAACGCTATAATTTAAAAAAAGACATGTTAACAATTTCTTTTTTAAACGGAAGTGTCGGCTCTGCGAATAGCTATGATTATTTAAAATCACTTCTTAAAAAAAGATACAATGTTCAAATTATAATGTTTTGTGGAAAAAATGAAACTTTAAGAAATAAATGTTTAAAACTTATTGAAGAGAAAAAATATAAAAATATTATTGTTCTTCCTTTTACAAATGATGTTAATAACCTTTTAAATATTTCAGATTTAGTTATAACAAAACCTGGTGGACTCAGTACAACAGAATGTTTAGAACTTAAAAAACCTATGATGCTTATTCCTGGTAATGGTGGACCTGAAACTTATAATGCAAAATTCTTAGTTTCAAATGGATTTGCTATAAAAAATATAAACTTAATTAAATTTTCAAGAAATATGAAAAAAATAATTAAGCATCCTAATATCATAAAAAATATGCAAAATAAACTAAATAATTATGAAACAAATACTTCAGTAATTAAACTATATAATTTAAGTAAAAAACTATTAAAAAAGTAAATATTTAAAACAAAAATATTTACTTTTTTTCTTTAAAATTTAATTCTACTATTTATATACTCTTCTAATTCATCAAGAGATATTGTTTCTTGTTTCATAGTATCCCTATCTCTTATAGTAACTGTATTATTATTAAGAGTGTTATCATCTATAGTTATTGCAAATGGTGTTCCTATTACATCACTTCTTCTATATCTTTTACCTATACTTGCAGTTTCATCATATGAGCACATAAAACTTTTAGATAACTTTTCAAAAATTTCTAAAGCCTTTTGTGAATGTATCTTTTTAATAAGTGGAAGCACAGTCACTTTATATGGTGCTAGAAAAGGATGAAGCTTTAAAACTTCTCTTTCTTCACTATTTTCAAGTGTTTCTTTTGTATAAGCATTAAATAAAAGTGCTAAAATAGTTCTATCAACACCATACGTACTTTCTATAATATATGGTATAAATTTTTCATTTGTTTCAGGATCTATATAAGATTGACTTACTGTACTATACTCTTCATGTCTTTTTAAATCATAATCAGTTCTATTATGCGTTCCATTTATTTCATCAAATCCCCAAGGAAATTCATATTCAATATCACAAGCAGCCGCAGCATAGTGAGCTAGTTTATCATGATCATGAAATCTTAATTTATCTTCTGGAAGTCCTAAATCAATAAAAAACTTTTTACCATATTCTTTGAAAAATTCATAAAGTTCTATATCGCTTCCTTTTTTACAAAACGTTTGGTATTCCATCTGTTCAAATTCTATAGTTCTAAAAGTAAAGTTTCCTGGTGTTATTTCATTTCTAAAAGCTTTACCAATTTGTCCTATACTAAAAGGTAATTTTGTTCTGCTTGTTCTAAGCACATTTAAAAAGTTTACATATTCACCCTGTGCATTTTCTGGTCTTAAATATATTTTTGATTTAGCATCATCAACTACACCTCTATATGTTTCAAACATTAAATTAAATTCTCTAATTTCAGTAAAATCTTTTTTTCCACATTTTGGACAAGGAATATTATTTTCTTTTATATATTCCTCCATTTCTTTATATGACATAGAATTTGGATGTGCATTTTGATCAAATTCTTCAATTAATTTATCCGCACGATGACGAGTCTTACAACTTTTACAATCCATTTTTGGATCACTAAAAGATCCTACATGTCCACTTGCTTCCCAAACTCTTGGATGCATAAGTATACTAGGATCAAGTTCATAAGCATTAAGCCTCTCTTGAATAAACCTTTTTCTCCAAGCATCTTTTAAATTATTTTTAAGTCTTGTCCCAAGTGGTCCATAATCCCAAGTATTCGCAAGTCCTCCATAAATTTCACTTCCTTGATAAATAAAACCATATTGTTTACAAAAATTAACCATATCTTCCATCTTAAAATCTTTCACTTTTTTTCCTCCTTTAAAGAAAAAACTTTTAGATTTACTAGGACGAGCATTACCCGCGGTTCCACCTAGTTTATTCTAAAAGAATCATCTCATATTATATAGCTATTGGTTTTCCAAGCCAAATCATTGCTTTTCATTTACTACAACAAAATTATATAATAAATTATACTCTTTTTCAATATTTTTATTCATTTTCATTAAACCATGTTAAACTGATAAGTAAACCGGTAATTATAGGTCACGGCATTTTTTACTTATAAATGAGATAATTAAGGTGGTGTTAAAAATGAAGTATGTTAATGATAAATTTTATAATTTTAATCCAAATATAAAAGAAGTAATCGCTAAAAATATTAGAAAATATAGAAAAAATAGAAACCTTACTCAAGAAGAATTAGCCTTACTTGCTGAAATATCATATGATTTCATGCGTAGAATAGAAACAGGTAAAGGTCAAGTAGGCTTTTCTATACAAACATTATATAAAATTGCTAAAGTATTAGAAGTTAGTATAGATGAACTTATGAATGAAAAAAACACTGAAGAAGTAAAATAATTCTAAAGTGTTTTTATTTTATTAATTGTTCTATTTTTTTAATTAAACTATCAAAATCAAATTCAAAATGTTTTAATACATCTACTTTTTTACCACTAGTTCCAAAATCTTTTATATTTAATAGATATTTTTTATTATAAATATATTCATACCAAGATTTATCATTACTTGCTTCTATTACAATTACTTTTGATCCCAGAGGAATAAGTTCTTTTTTGTATTCTTCATCTTGCATATCAAATAATTCAAGTGATGGTACACTAATTACTCTAATACCATATCCCTTATTAAGAAGTTCATCACTTATATCAATAGCTGTGCTTACTTCTGAACCTGAAGCTAAAATTATCGCAGATATTCTAAAAGGTTCTTTTACAATATATGCACCTTTTTCAACTCCTTCAATTTTAGTTCCAACAAGATTTTTTATTTTATCTTTAGCTAAAACTATATTTACTGGCTTTTTATTATTTATAATAAAGTCCCAACTTCCCACAACTTCTTTTATATCCGCAGGTCTAAATGTAATCATATTAGGTATACTTCTTAACATTGAAAGCTGCTCTATAGGTTGATGAGTACTACCATCTTCACCTATCATAATACTATCATGCGTAAAGATGAATGTTGAAGAGAGGTTCATTAAAGCCGCAAGTCTTTGACTAGGTTTCATATAATCACTAAAAGTTAAAAATGTACTACCAAATGCTCTTATATTATTAAGTGCAAGACCATTTATAATTGCTCCCATTAAGTTTTCTCTTACACCAGCATATATATTCTTACCTTTTCTATTAACTTCTGAAAAATCACCACCATTTTCAAAATAAGTTTTAGTTGATGTGAATAAATCAGAACTTACTGACATTGTTAATGGTAAAAGATCACTTAATAAATTCATAAGTTTTCCATTACTCACTCTTAATTCTTCACTTTCGCCCTCTTCAAGATGAATTTTTACTTTTTTTAAATTTAGTTCATAAGTATTATTCTCTAAATAATTAAGTATTTTCTTAACATTTTCATTACTTTGATAAATTTCATTATAATTTTTTACCCATTCATTATATATAGGTTCTATTCTTTTTTCTTGTTTTTCCCTAAAATAAATAGTACTATCTTTAGATATATGATAAAAAGTGTTTTCATAACCTAATTTCTTTTTTAATAATAAATAATCTTTTTCATCTAATGGTTTTCCATGAGTTTTATTACTTCCCTCAAAAATACTACCTTTACCTATTATAGTTTTAATTTCTATTATACTTGGTTTATTTAAAATACTTTTAGCATTTTCAATAGCTTTATTTATTAATAAAATATTTTCACCATCAACTACTTGTTCAGTATGCCATCCTGATGCTTCAAATCTTTTAAGAACATTTTCTTTAAAAGTTTTATTAATATTTCCATCTAAACACGTACTATTTGAATCATATAAAACTATTAATTTACCTAATCCAAGCGAACCAGCAAGTGACATTGCTTCATAACTAATACCTTCCATCAAGTCTCCATCGCTTACTAAAACATATGTAAAATGATTAACTATTGTACTTCCTAATATACTTCTTAAATATTCTTCAGCTATGGCAAATCCAATACTAGTAGCAAAGCCTTCACCTAAAGGTCCTGTAGTCATTTCAATTCCTAATTCTCTTGATAGTTCTGGATGTCCCTGTAATTTACTATTTATTTGTCTATATTTTTTTAAATCAGAAATTTCTATAGGATAACCAGATAATAATAATGTACTATATAAAAGTGCACTACCATGACCGGCACTTAATATAAACCTATCACGATTTAACCAATTACCATCTACTTTATTAAAATTTAAATGATTAGCAAATAAAGTATACATTATAGGCGCAGCGCCCAAACAAATTCCTGGGTGTCCACTTTGAGCATCATTTATCATATCTAAACTTAAGCTTCTAAGATTATTTATAACTTTTCTATCCATTGTTCCTCCACATTATATATAAATTATAACATGAAGTTAGACAAAATTATACAAATTTTATGCATAATAAGTTTCAATAGTTTTTGTTTTTTCATTTTCTGCAATATTTAAATTATAAATACGCATCGTAAATAAGAAAGATAAAATTCCTACTACTAGTAAAAATAATATTACTCCCCTAAAATCATTAAATATTTTTTCCATTAAAATCACTCTCCCTTATCTATAACAAATATATCACACACATTTGTTTGTGTCAACACAAAACGCAAAAAAATGTTTGACATATTTACATTCAAATGTTAAAATTAAAATAACAAAGGAGGAGTTGAATGGAAAAGCTTACTAAACAACAAAATAAAGCACTTAAAGTAATAAAAAAATATGTTGCTAAAAAAGGGTATTCTCCAACAATAAGAGAAATTAAAGAAATGATGGGACTAAGTTCTACTGCTACTGTATTTGTACATTTAAAACATCTCTTTGCTAAAGGTTATTTAAAACAAACAGATGGAAAATTTAGAACAATAGAAGTTTTAGTTCCAAATGAATATGAAACAAAAAATGATGAAGTTGTAGAGGTGCCTCTTTTAGGAAAAGTTGCTTGTGGAAATCCAATTGAAGCAATAGCAAATCCAAATGAAACATTTGCGTTACCTACTTATATGATTCCTAAAAGTGAAGAAGTCTTTACACTTAAAGTAACAGGACTTAGTATGAAAAATGTTGGAATATATGATGATGATATTGTTATTGTTAAAAAAACAAATACTGCTAAAAACGGAGATTTAGTAGTTGCACTAACTGAAGAAGGAGAAGCAACTTTAAAAACTTTTTATAAAGAAAACGGATACTTTAGGTTACAACCTGAAAACGAAAATATGGAGCCTATAATTTTAAGTAACGTTACAATATTAGGAAAAGCAATAGGATTATATAGAAAATTATAATAAACTAAAAAATTAAATGGAAAATCATTTAATTTTTTTTATACGTTCATTGTAATTTTCAATTTTTTAATGACTTTTTTTTCTATTCTAGATATATAAGACTGACTTATACCTAATATATCCGCTACTTCTTTTTGAGTATACTCTTTAGTATTCATAAGTCCATATCTCATTATTATAATTTGCCTATCCCTATCTTTTAATTTATTAATTTCTTCACTTAATATTTTTTTATCTACCTTTTCTAAATATTCTTTTTCAACTAAATTTTCATCAGTTCCAAAAACATCTTCTAAATGTAGTTCATTTCCCTCTGCATCTAAATTAATAGAGTCTTCAAAACTTATTTCAACTTTCCTTTTCTTATTTTTCCTTAAAAACATTAATATTTCATTATCAATACATCTTGATGCATAAGTAGCAAGTTTAATATTTTTATCAAGTTTATATGTATTAACACCTTTTATAAGTCCTATAGTTCCAATACTAACTAAATCTTCTAAATCATAATGTGAATTATCATATTTTTTAGCCAAAAATACAACTAATCTTAAATTATGTTCGATTAATTTATTTCTAGCATTAACATCACCATTATTACTTAAAGTCACATATTCTTCTTCCTCTTCTTTTGATAGTGGTGGTGGAAGAACATCAGTACACCCTACAAAAAATATTTCATTTTTCTTTTTTAAAATTTTTAATATTAATTTTTTTATCATTTCATTCCTCCATTTAATAAACAATTTACTCCATTTATATTAAAATCTTTAGAAATATAACCTATTAAAATATTATCTTTAGTTCCATAATCCTCAATAAAAACTTTACTTGGTAATATACATTTTATAAGACCGCTTGAATCAATTGTATTATATGGAACTAATAATATATTTTCATCAGTTATATTTTTTAATACTTTTTTACTATTTGTAATAATAACCATTCTTTTTTTATAAGGATCAACAAGTTTATTAGCGGTATCTAAATAACCATTTAACTTTATAATCTTTCCATTTTTTAAATATACATCTACTTTTTTCATTAAAGAATATTCATTTTTAAGTTTTAAAGTACCTTTCGTATAAATATATAATATTATTGGACTAATTATGATTAAAAATAAATAACTTATACTTATTTTACCTTTATAAAAAACTAATCCTATATTTTTATAACTAAATTCTATGTTAAGAAAATATAAAAATCCTCCATAAACAATATTAACTATAAAAAAATAAAAAATATTACTTAGTGTATATTTTAAATCTTTATAACCAAAGGTTATTACTACTATTAAAAACATTAAAATAATTTTTAAAAAAAATAGTAAAATAAAATTTATAGATATAAAAAGACTTAATACAGATAAACTTGCAAATATTCCTCCAATTATAATTTTTCTAAATCTAACATTTCTTTTAAGTATAATACTTATTGTTAAAAGAATTAATGTATCAAAAATAAAGTTTATAAATAATAAGTTATCAATATATACTTTCATTTTTAATCACCATTTTAATTATAAAAAAAACGACTTAAATATTTTGTCGTTTTTTACATTTCATTTGGAATTTCAATTACTAATGCATTTAATATAACTTCTATTAATTTATATGAATAATCAAGTATATTTAAATAATCATTTTTCTTTTCTAAATCTTCTTCATTTTTTATATTATTATTTTGATAAAAATTATTAATAATATTACATAAATCAAATACATACTCACAAAGAAAATGAGGCATTCTTTCTTTTACTGATAGATTTAAATATTTATCAAATTCAGTTAATTTAACTCTTAAATTCCTATCACTTTCATTATATATTTTACTTATTATTTCTTTTTTATCATATTTATTATCATTAAGAATTTTTTTAATTCTAAGTGCAGTATATAATATATAAGGTCCTGTTTTACCACTTACTTCACTAAATTTATTTAAATCAAATATATAATTTTTATCTCTAGAGTTTGATAAATCTGCAAATTTAAGAATTGAATTTACTATTTTATTTAAATCACTTTCACTTAAATTTTTATTATTTTCCCTTTTAGAAATAAATAAATCTTTAGTTTCTTTTATTAAATCATCAAGTTTTACAGTATCACCACTTCTTGTTTTAAAAGGTTTATTATCACTTCCATTAATTGTTCCAAATTTTATATGTTCTAAATTTTGATAAGGAAATAATCCACTTATATCACTAGCTCTAAATACTTGTTCAAAATGAATATCTTGTCTTGCATCAACTACATAAAGCATATGATCAATTTTATATTTATTTACCCTATCATATATTGTAGCTAAATCAGTAGTTGAATACATAACAGCTCCATCACTTTTTAATAATATTAAAGGAGGAACTTCCTTTGTATCACTTTCTTTTTTTACATCAATAATATATGCTCCATCATCTAGTCTTACTAAATTTTTAGATTTTAAAAATTCAATAAGAGGTTTAACAGAAGAATATGAATCTCTTTCACCAAGCCATAAATCAAAAGAAACACCTAAAAAATTATATATTCTTTTTATATCTTCAAGTGACACTTCTATTATTTTTTCTAAATATTCACCATACATATTACCATCTTGCATATCTTTAGTTATTTTCTTACATTCTTCTAATACTTTTTCATCTTCTTTACATAAAGCACTTATTTTAGGATAAATCATATTTAAATATGAAATATCAATAGAAGTAATATCTTTACTATCTTTAAGTATTCCATAAACAACTTGTCCCATTTGAAGACCAAAATCTCCAAAATGAGCATCACTTATAGTTTTATAACCTTTTAAATTCAATATTCTTTTAAGAGATTCACCTATTATCGCTGGTCTTAAATGTCCTATATGAAGAGGTTTTGCAATATTTGGTCCACCATAATCTAAAAAATAAACTTCATCATTAGAAGGAGTTATACCAAATTTGTTATTAATAACATTATTTAATGCTATATTTATTATATTATCACTTAAAACAATATTTATAAAACCAGGAGCTACACAAGAAACACTTTTAAAATAATCATTAAAATTATCTAATTTATTTATTTCTTCACAAATGATACTCGCTATTTCTAAAGGTGCTTTCTTTAAAATTTTAGATAATCCAAAAGAACTATTTATTTGAAAATCACAAAGTTCTTTTCTATTAGATTCACTTATAATATTAAAAGATAAATCATATCCTAAGTTTAAATATATATCTTTTAAAACTTCTTCTAATAAGTTCTTCATTAAAATCACCTATTTAATTATATATTAAATTACACATAAAATCTATAAAAATTAAAAAAACTAATTTTTTAATATTAGTTTTAAATCCATCTAGGTATATAAATATTTCGAGTATAACTTTCAACATATTTATCATATATTAAAATAAAATTATCTATTACTTGTTCTAAAATATTAGAGCCATCTTTTTTTATTTTTAATTTAGTTATTCCTTTAGAAAGTTCTTTTTTAAATTCAAAATCATCAAAATACTTATTTATTATATTATCTACTTTTTCTATTTTACTTATAATATTTTGAGTCAAAGATTTAATACTTAATAAATATTCCCTATAAATTTCAATTAATTTATAAGATATATTATCACCTTCATAATATTCTTCATTTATAATTTTATAATAGTTTTTAGCATATTTAAGAATTTCTTTATTACTTAAAAATCTATTTTGCATTTTATCACCACCAGTTTAAAGTATTTTTATTATATCATTAAAAGTTACAAATATCATTAAAAGAATTAAAAGACCAAATCCAAAATAATTTAAATAAACTTCAACTTTAGGATTTAATTTTTTACCCTTTATTTTTTCAATAATAGTTAAAAGCAATCTACCACCATCAAAAACAGGTATAGGTATTAAATTAATAATTCCTACATTTAAACTTAAATAAGCAATTAAATAAATAATTGTTTCTACACCTTCAGATTTTAATTGGTCTACTACTGTATATACTCCAACTGGACCACTTAAACTATCAACCCCAATTTGTCCAGTAAATAAATTACCAAGAATTACAAATATTGATTTTGTTACTTTACTTGTCGCCTCAAAAGCATATTTTAAAGCATTTATAAATCCATAATTTCTTTCAATAGATTTACTAAATCCAAAAACTTTAGTTTCTTCTCCTTCATCATTTACTTCAAGTGTTGGCACAACAGTAGTCACATATTTTCCACTTTCTCTTTTAATTTCAAATTTATAAGATTCACTATTATCTTTTACGCTTATTTCTAAAAGAACATCATCCCAAGAAGATACACTTTTATCATTAACACTTAAAATTAAATCACCACTTTTAATTCCAGAATTATATGCAGCTGAATTTTCAAGTACTTCACCTATATATGGTTTAAGTTCTGGACTACCAAAAATTAATCCATTAAAAAATAATAAAACTATTGCTAAAATAAAATTAAATACTATACCCATTATAAGTACTAATATTTTTTGATAAAACTTTTTATTTTCAAGTATTCTATCTTTCTTTATTTTTAAAGTTTTATCTTCTTCATTTGCCATAGCGACAAATCCACCTATAGGAAGAAGTCTTAAAGTGTACTCTGTTTCATCATTTTTTCTTTTAAAACCAAATATTTTTGGTCCCATTCCTAAAGAAAATTCAGATATATATACACCTGCTTTTTTAGCCGCAATAAAATGTCCAAATTCATGAAAAAATACTATAAATCCTAAAATAAATAATAAAAGTAAAAAAGTTATAATAAAATTCATACAGCCTCCTATAAATAATAATATATAAAACTAAATGCTAAAAGTAAAAATAAAATACTATCTAGTCTATCAAGAATTCCACCATGTCCTGGAATTAAATTGCCAAAATCTTTAATATTATAATATCTTTTAATTGAAGAATATACTAAATCTCCAAGTTGCGCTATTACTGTTAAAATAAATATAATAAAGATTAGAAGATAAATATTTCCAGTATAGTTAAATGCCGATATATAAAATACAGAACTTATAAACGTACCAAATAAACTACCACCAATAAATCCTTCCCAAGTTTTTTTAGGACTAACTGTTTTAGATAGTTTATGCTTTCCAATAAGGTTTCCAGTAAGCCAAGCAAAAGTATCAGTAAATACAGTTATTAATAAAAGAAACACTAGATAATTTATACTAATCATTCTTACTGTTATTAAAAAGTTAAACGAAAGACCTAAAAAGAAAACACTACCAAGTAAAAACAAAGCATCATTAATATTATATTTTTTAAAATCATGAATTAATACCATAGGTGATAAAATTAAAAGCATTATTAGTGATACTATTCTATAATCTATTATAAAATCAATACTTCTATCTTCTAAATTTGATAAAACTAGAATAACAAAACATAAAATAGATATAAACTTCATTACTAAAGGAATATCTTTTTCATTTTCCTTAAGTTTTAATAGTTCCCTAAATCCTAAAACTCCTACAATTGAAGCCGCTATATAAAATGGTATACCTCCCATATAAATAATTGGAATAACCACCAATAATAACACAATTGCACTTATAATTCTTACTTTCATCTTTACACCTCTTACTATTAAATAGTATAACATAAGTAATAAAATATTTAAATACTTTACAACTTTAATTTAGTTTATTATTAAAAATTAAAAAAATTGTACAAAATTTAAAATTCATACAATTCCAACATAAAAACTACTTAAATATAATCTATACTTTCATAAATGATTAATATCACTTCTTAAAATATCCTTTAATAATTATATTTTAAGTATTATTTTTTTATTTCTTATTAATATCTATTTCATGAGTATACTCTTCTATCTTTTCAACACTTACTCCAGTTATTTCTGAAATATCACTGTATTTCATATTCATCTTAAGCATTTTCATTATAAATTCTGATATTGTACTCTTTCTACCTGCTTTCTTTCCTTCAGCAAGGCCAGCTTTTTTTCCAGCTTTCTCTGCATCTAGTATTTCTAACTTCTTTAAATCATCCCATGTTGTTTGCAGTAGATTCATATCTGACATCTTATCATATACCTCCTTTCGTATTTTTTCTTTTACTTCTTTTTCGTATTTCATCTTTTCAATTATATTAAATA
>JAFQIC010000015.1 GCA_017397745.1 Bacilli bacterium | reverse complement strand
AATCATAAATTTCTTTTTAATAATTCAAAAGTGTCCACATTGTGGACACAATTAACATGGAGTCATTTAAGATTATTATTCAATTTAGAAATTGATTCTATAAATTATTATATTCAAGTTGTTACGAACAATCACATTTCAGTTAGAGTATTAGAATATAAATTAAAATCTAATGAATTTGAAAGATTGCCACTTGCAACTAGAAAAAAATTAGCTAAAGAAGAAATTGTAGAACTAAAAGATATAGTGCCTAATCCTATATTTATAAAGAATGATCATAAATATGAAATAATATCTGAAAAAGTACTACAAAAATTAATACTTGAAGATATTCCAACATTTCTTAAAGAACTTGGTTCTGGTTTTACATTTATTGATAATGAATATAAAATAAAATTGGGAGATAGACATAATTATATTGACTTACTTCTTTATAATATCAAGTATAAATGTTATGTTGTTGTAGAATTGAAGATAACTGAACTCAAGAAAGAACACACAGGTCAGATTATGACATATATGAATTATATAGATAAAAACATTAAAACTATAGAAGAAAATAAAACTGTAGGAATAATAATTTGTAAACGAGATAATAAGTATGTAATAGAATTTTGTTCAGATGATAGAATTATTGCTAGAGAATATGAATTAGTGTGATATAATTGATTATGTAATTGTGATATTAAGGTAATTAGTTTGTAGAGGTGTTTTTGAATGATTATAAAAGGAACGAGTTGTTATGAAAATGCAAAAAATGGTAATTTAGTATCAATAACTGGAGATGGCGGAAATGCTTGGGGTTTTTATGGTAATGCATATAAGAAAATGTCACCAAGATTATATTTATGGCAATATTATGATCAAAATCCAGATAATTTAACAGATGAAGAATTAATAGATTGGTATATAGAAGAATTCTATAACTTAAGATTGAAAGATTTAAACCCAGATGAATTAATGAAAGCATTAAGTGAAAAATTTGGAGAAGAAATAATATTACTATGTCATGAATTACCTGGTGTAGAAGTCAATAAAAAGCATTTTTGTCATAGAAGATTATTAGCGGATTGGATTACATTAGAAACAGGTATTATAATTCCTGAAATATCAATAGATAATTCTGGAATTATAACTTCTGAAAATATATATGATCTTAAACCAAAAATTAAGAGATTAATCAAAAAATATTAAAGTTTTAATATAAAATAATATTAAAAATAAATTATTAAATATAATGCCTTTACCAAGAAATAGTATAAAAATTGTATACAATAATTATAGGAGTGATTATGAGATATTTAGGTAGTAAAACAATAGAAACAGATAGATTAATTTTAAAAGCACAAACTATGGAAGAACAATATTATTTATGGAGTGTTTTAATGAATCCAGATGTTAACAAATATTTTTTAACAGTTTCAAAAAAGTATGCTGAAAAATTAAAAGATTGGAATAAACAAGAAGAATATTATAAAGAAGAAATAAAACATGCTAAAGACTCTAATATTTTTAGATGGAGTGTATTTTTAAAAGAAACTGGACAGTGTATTGGTAGAGTATCATGTCATCCAGCAAGTGATGAAAATAATGAAATTAATAATCCAAGTATTAGGGGAGTAGGATGGTATATTGATCCCAAATTTAAAGGAAATGGATATGGTAATGAAGCAGCGCAAGCTATGATGGATTATATGTTTAACGAATGTGAAATAGATGAAATAAGAACTGGCGCAGCTATAGAAAATCCTGCATCTTGGATTATAATGGAAAAATTCGGATTTATTAGATTAGATAAGACAAAAATGGTTGAATATACATATCTTGATGAACCAGTAGAAGACTATCAATATTTTATTACAAGAGAAATGTATTTGGAAAATAAAAAAAGAGTAAAAAAATAAAAAAAATTATAAAATTAATCTACACATTATATATTTATGTGAATATAATAAAATGTACACTTTTTATAGTGTTTATATAAATTTGGAGAAAAACTATTTTTCTCCCTTTTTGTGTATAAATATTGACTTAAAAGTATCATTTTGATAAACTTAAATCGGTGAAAAATATATGAATGAACTATATAGCGAGGTACTTTATAACAAATTAAAACCGGCGCTTAATAGTAAGATTAGAGAGTTTAATGTAAAAAAAATGTATTTTATTGATGAACTTGATATATGGAACTACTTAAAAAATAAAGTATGGATAAAAAAAGAAGAGATTTTTCTTTGTGATTTAGTTAGTGATATAATATATGCTGATAACAAAAATATAATAAATTATTTAGTAGATAAGCTAAAACAAGAAAATAGTTTTAATTCAGAATTACTTTAGGAGAAAAAATGAGAAAAAAAATAAATTATAAAATTTTAATTCCTTTTATAGTGTTTGTAGTTTCACTATTGTTTGCTTCAAATGTTATAAAAAAAATAAACTATGGCTTAGATTTTAAAGGCGGATTTGAAGTCCTTTATGAAGTTAAACCACTTGATAACGAGACTTTAAGTGAAAATATGATAAAAAGTACATACAAAGCGATTGTAAATAGAATTGATACTTTAGGTGTATCAGAACCTGAAATATTAATAGAAGGAAATAACATAAGAGTTAGACTTCCTGGTGTTAAAAATGAAGAAGAAGCAAGAAAAAGATTAAGTACTCCAGCTGTTTTAACATTCAGAAATATTTTAGATGAAAAATTAATGGATTCTAATGTTTTAGGAACTCCAGGAGCATCTTTAGATTATGATCCTAACACCAATCTTCCAGTTGTTGCACTTAATATAAAAGATAACGATACATTTTATAAAGTTACTAAGTCT
The DNA here is from genome assembly GCA_017397745.1 of Bacilli bacterium. Taxonomy (GTDB): domain Bacteria; phylum Bacillota_I; class Bacilli_A; order RF39; family UBA660; genus RGIG1840. The sequence goes on along the minus strand of JAFQIC010000015.1, from coordinate 4,746 downwards.
ATAAGTGAGTCTGATAATAATTCAATTGTAATCTGGCTCGATTTTGAGGAAGGGGTAAATTCATTTGCTACTGAGAAAGAAAAATGTGGACAGGACGGGAATTTGAATTGTATTAGTTATGCAGTTGTAAATGAAGGCTTTAGAGATAATGTAGTTATACAAGGAAATTTTACAGAAAAAGAAGCAAATATGCTTGTGGATTTAATTAATAGTGGTTCTCTTCCTACTAAATTAGAAGAGATAAGTACAAAAACTGTTTCTCCTTCATTAGGAGATAATACAATTAATAAAGTTCTTTTATCATTTGTAATATCAATAATTTTAATTACTTTATTTTTATTATTTAAATATAAAATATGTGGGTTAATTACTAGTATTTGCTTATTTATATATTCTATAACTGTTTTATATATTTATAATAATATAGGTGGTGTTTTAACATTATCAGGAGTATCTGCGATGATTTTAGGAATAGGAATGGCAGTTGACTCAAATATTATATCTTTTGAGAGAATCAAGGATGAAATTAGAAACAAAAAAAATATAAAAGTAGCATTTAAAGAAGGAAATAAGAGGAGTCTAATTTCTATTATAGATGCAAATATTACTACATTTTTAGCAGCTTTAATACTATTTATATTTGGTGAAAGTTCAGTAAAAGGATTTGCAACTATGCTTATGATAACGATTTTAGTAACAATTTTAATCATGGTATATTTAAATAGGTATTTTATTAAAGAATTTTTAAGTATTAGATATAAAAAAGAAAATATATTTCTTGGTAAGATAGAAAAAATTTCAAATATTAATTTTATTAAAAATTGTAAATATATTTTTATTGTATTTGTATTATTTTTTGCATCATCGATAGTATCGTTAGCTTTTAATAATGTAAATCTTGGAATTGATTTTAGTGGTGGATCATTAGTTAATGTAAGAAGTGAAGAATTAACTGAAAAAAAAGTATCAGATATTTTAAACAACTATAATATAAAAAATATGGAAAAAATATCTGATAGCGAAATCAATTACACAGTAAAAACTTCTCTAAAAAAAGATGATATTAATTTAATAAAAAAAGAATTAAATGAATATGATGTAAATATAACATCTATAAGTAATATAGTAAAGCAAGAATTAACTAAAAATGCACTTACATCTCTTCTTTTAGCATCTCTAATAATTATAATTTATGTAGCAGTAAGATTTAGTTTTAACTTTGGAGTTTCAGCTATTTTAACTTTAGTTTTTGATTTAATAGTGGTAGTATCTTTTTTCATACTATTTAATGTAGAAATTAATTTTATATTCATTGCATCTCTTCTTACAATTGTAGGATATTCAATTAATGATACGATAGTTATATTTGATAGAATAAGAGAAAATAAAAAGTTAATTTATAAAGATAATATAAAAAATAAAAATAAATTAAAAGATTTAATTAATTTAAGTTGTAGTCAAACGCTTACAAGAAATATATGGACTAGCATTACAACAATAATTACATTATTAGTTTTAATGTTTATGGGAATAAAAGAAATAGAAACCTTTAATATTGCAATATTAATAGGTTTAATAAGTGGTTCATTTTCATCTTTATTTGTTGCACCATATTTATATTATTTACTTGAAAAAAATAATTTAAATAATAAAGATAAGAAGAAAAAATATGAAGATGAATTAGATGAAAAAATTATAATAGGAATTAATGGTTAGGGGTGAAAATAAACTTGAGAAAATATAAAAATTATGATGATTTAATAAAAATATTATCTACGTATTTTTCTAAAGAAGATTTAAGCGATATAGAAGGATATTATAAGTATGCTGAAGAAATTTATAAAGGAATGAAAAGATTAACTGGAGAAGATTATATCTATCATCCTATAAATGTTGCATATTTACTTGCTGAACTTAAAATGGACAAAATTACCATAGGGTGTGCATTAATACATGAAGCCATTTATTTTGAAAAAGATACTTATGAAAATATTTTAGAAAAATTTGGTGAGGAGACCGCTGAAATAGTACAAAGTATAACCAAAATATCTAATTTAAAAAGAACATTTAAAAATAATATTGAAAGATATAGAAAAATAGTTGTAGGTCTTGCAGATGATCCGAAATCAATTTTTATAAAACTAGCAGATAGACTTGATAATTTAAAAACTATTTATGTTCATCCAGTAGAACACCAAATGGATATAGTAGAAGAAACAGATAAAATATTTATACCTATCGCACATAGATTAGGAATAAAAAAATTTAAAAGTGAACTTGAGGACTTATGTCTTAGAATATCCCATCCAAAAGAATATAATAATATATTAAAAAAACTTAAAGAATCTAAAGAAGATCTTGAAAATTCGCTTCTTGAAATGAGAGAAGAAATTATTGATATATTAAATGAACATAATATTAAATATACTATTTTAAGTAGAGTTAAAAGTGTTAGAGGAATATATAATAAACTTCAAAAAGGTAAAAAGTGGGAAAATATTTATGACATGTTAGGAATTAGAGTTTTAACAGAAAAAATAGAAGATTGCTATCTTATAATAGGATTAATACATTCTAAATTTAAACCAATTCCTAAAAGATTTAAAGACTATATAGCTAATCCTAAATCAAATATGTATCAAAGTATCCATACAACTATATTTGGTGTGAAAGAACACATTTATGAAGTGCAAGTAAGAACATATGAAATGGATGAGGTTGCAGAAAGTGGAATTGCTTCACATTGGTCATATAAAGAAAATACAAGTGGTGCGAATAAAACAGCTTTAGATTTAAAATTAGAAGAATTTAAAGCATTAATTGATATTAATGATAAAGAAGGAAATGAGAAATTTTTTAATAATTTAAATGCAGAACTTACTAAAGATGAAATATATGTTTTCACACCTAAAGGTGATGTAATAGAACTTCCAAGTGAATCAACTCCAATAGATTTTGCATATAGAATACATACAGAAATAGGTAATACATTAGTAGGGGCACTTGTTAATGATAAAATGGTAAAGTTAAATCATGAACTAAAAGATGGAGATATTGTTTCTTTAATTACTAAAAAAGGAGCATCACCAAATAAAGCGTGGCTTAAATTTGTAAAAACAGCGAGTGCTAAAGGAAGAATAAAATCATACTTTTTTAAAAAAGATAAAGAAAAAAGTATTTTAGTTGGAAAAGAACTAATTGAAGAAGAAATTAAAAAAAGAAATCTTCATATTAACGATGTCTTAACAGATGAAAATATAAAAAATGCATTAGAAGAATTAAATTTAAATAATATAGAAGATTTATATATAGAAGCATCTTCTTTAAAATATACTCCTATTATGCTTGTGAATAAGCTTTTAGGTATTAAACCAGTAAAAAAAGAAGAAATAATTAAGAGTACTGAATATAAAAAACAAAATGGAGATATATTAATTTCTGGATATGATGATGTTTTAACCTCAATAGCGTCTTGCTGTAATCCTGTTAAAGGAGAAGAAATTGTAGGGTATATTACAAAAGGTAATGGTGTTTCTATTCATAGAAAAAATTGTTCTAATGTAAATTTAAAAGGTGAAAGAATAGTAGAGGCATCTTGGCTTGATGTTGAAGAAAATAAATATAAAGCATATCTTAATGTATATATAAATGTAGATAATGAAAAACTTATAAATATAATTTCTATAGCTTCAAATAATGATGTAAATATTGACTCAATAAATCAAAAAGAAAAAAATAAAGAAATTTATTATGAACTTGCAATAAGTGTAAAAAATATAGATTATTTAAATACATTTATGTTAGATTTAAAAGGATTAAAATTTGTAAGTAGAGTAGAAAGGATTTATTAATGAAAGTATTATTACAAAGAAGTAAAAATAGTAAAGTTACTATAGATAATGAAGTAAATGGTGAAATTAAAAAAGGTTTAGTTTTATTAGTAGGTTTTACTCATGATGATAATGAAACTATAATAGATAAAATGATAGATAAGATTATTAACTTAAGAATATTTGAAGATGAAAAAGGGTTAATGAACCTAAGTCTTTTGGATATAAATGGTGAAATACTAAGTATTAGTCAGTTTACATTATATGCAGATGCTACAAGTGGAAGAAGACCAAGTTTTGTAAATTCTATGAAAAAAGAAACTGCATCAGAATTATATGATTTATTTAATATAAAATTAAAAGAAAAAAATATAAAAGTTGAAACTGGTATTTTTGGTGCCGATATGAAAGTTGAAATATATAACGATGGACCAGTTACAATAATGCTTGATAGTAAAGAAATTTTCAAATAAAAAAACAAAAAAACGCAAAACGAACGTTTGTTCTCTTGTGGGGGGGTAATTTATTATATAATGTGTATGAATAGAAGAGTGATCTTTTATTCGTGCACATTTTTTAGTGTGAGAAAGAGGTCATTATGAGTAAAAAAACAGCTTTAATAATATCTATAATATTAAATTTAATTTTCTTATCCTTATTTATTTTTTATGAAAAAGAAGATAAAAGATATATAAGTACTTTAAGTGAAAAAGATAATATTTCAATGTTAAAAATAGTAGGAGAAGATACAGAAATAATAAAACAAGTGCCGCAAACAGGACAGTGGGTAATGTCTTATACATGTGATGATGAAAATGCAGAGCTTTATTGGAATGAAAAGAAAAGAACAGTAGTAGCAAAAAATATATCAGCAACAGAATGCACACTAATATTTAGAGAAAGTGATGCAATATTT